>JAOAQX010000018.1 GCA_025210805.1 Flavobacteriales bacterium | reverse complement strand
GCTCACCTCTTTCCATTCCGAACAGAGCAGTTAAGTCCACTAGCGCAGATGGTACTACGTAAGTGGGAGAGTATGTCGCCGCCATTCTTACAAAAAGAAACCCTTTCTAGAAATAGAAAGGGTTTTTTTGTGCCTTTTTTTTAGGGAAGTAGTGGGTTTTTGAGGGGGATTTTTTTCTGATGGTGAGGTCGTTACCTGTATTTTTCGTATTTTGGTGTTAGGATATGCAAAAACAGAAATTGAGCTGCTAAATACACCTTACAGATAGATTTTACTGGACTTTTTATGCATTTGAAATTACGTGAAGTAAGTATCAAATTATTGGGAAGTATACATTTCTATATTATGTAAAGGTTTGTTTTTTACATTAATTTTAGAGCAATAAGAGATATGAGATATTATTTAGAAACAAATGCACTTTATTCTATTGAGAAAATCTGTGCTGAGAACAAGAAAAATTTATTCACTTCAATTTTTTCTTTGTATGAATTGGTGTCAGGTATTAAAAAAGACAATTTCAATAGAAGAAAAAATATCTTAAATAAAGTAAAGAATTCAAATATTTTTATAGATCGCGAAATGCCCGAAAAAAAAATATTTGATAGTTTTGATATAACAGCAAATTATGATTACTTAGAAGAGCGTGTAGAGCCACTTATGCAGATCATTGATAATGTGTTGTCTTCTGAATCGTTTGAGATTTTTTCTAATAATGATGCATATAGAACACAGAAATATAATTTTGATTATTTTAAAAATCTGGATAACACATGGAGCAAAGGATTTATTGAGAATACAATAAAAGGAAATAAATGGATAAAGGATATCGTGCAGAATGGAGAAAATGAATTTAATTTTAATGGTATTAATTATAAAATAGATAAGAACAGAGATTTAGATGCTTTTTTTACAAATGAAAAAATATCTAATCAGAGTTTTACGATTTATGCTCTAGGTTTGATGATTAAAGATAAAGGGATTGATAGCTCAGATATGGAGATTTATGAATCGTATAATAGACTAATTACTGACTATATTCACGCATTTTCTAAATTTTGTGCGAATAAGATGGTTACGCATAATTCTCCAGCAACTAATGACTTTACAGATTTAACGCATTTACTTTATCTTAAATCGACGGAAGAGTCGATGATTGTTTCTGACGATAGTATTTATGATAATTTTTCGAATAAAAAGAGAATAAGTGTCGATGAATTGATTCAGACTAACGCAAATAACTTAGTCTAAGTTTTCTTGTAGTTTAACTCAGTAAGCAACCCAAAACATCAGGGTCGACTTAGATCAAATAGTTGTATCATTATTTACTAGGCACACAATTAGTTTATTAGAAGTAAAGCAATAAAACCAAAAAAATAAAATTTTTAGCAGGTAAAATATACCCAATTCCAAAACCTCAAAAGTTTCACTCTGCCATTATACTCTTATATTATAATGACACTGTTAAAGCATACTCTACCTCTGATTTTGATGGAAGCTTTAGGTTTTAAACCTGAATTAATTACTTGAAAATCCTATATTTATGCTGCGAATACAGGTTGTCTTCCTAAGAAAATTATGTTTGATAACTTTAATAAATCTATAGTAATCACCTTAGAACAAGACTCAATATAAGGTCTAAATTATGATCAAGTAATAAGACTTCATCATAACAACAGACCTATTGATTGATTTTTTTTTGCTCAATTAAATTACTAGCGTAATCATGAATGGCAGTATCTCATAACTTATTCATTTTACGGAGAGTGTCTCCATAAAATGGATACTTCTACAAAGTATCTTTCCATTTTTGAAAAATTTCCCAAAGACAAATACCATTACTTACCGAAACATTAAAAGAATGTTTTGTTCCATATTGTGGAATTTCAATGGCATGCTCACAGAGGTTTACAACCGTTTGTTGTACACCTTCTACTTCATTTCCTAAAACAATTGCTATTTCTTTTCCTGTAGGATAACTAAACTGATCTAATGAAATGCTGTCTTTTGTTTGTTCTAAAGCAAAACATTCAATGGATTTTTGCTGTAAAAACTGAATACAGTGTTCCGTTTTTTCAAAATATTCCCATGCTACAGACTCCGTTGCTCCAAGTGCGGTTTTATGGATTTCTTTATGCGGCGGGGTTGCAGATATTCCGCAGATAAAGATTTTTTTTACCCTAAATGCATCTGCAGTTCGAAAAATAGAACCAATATTATTTAAGGAACGCAGATTATCAATCACGATATAAATAGGACTTTTATCAGCACTTTTAAAATCGGTGATATTGAGTCTTCCGAGTTCTTCGTTTTTTATTTTTTTGTTCATCTTTTTTATAAGACTTTCTTTGATTTATTCTTTATCAAGTTCTTGATAACGATAGCGAATCATTTCTTGAAGGAGTTCTTTTGGTAAATTTTGATTGAACGGAAACTTCACCACTCCTTTTCCCAATTCAAAATCACCTAGTTGGTCTTTAAACGCCTCTAAAGTTGACGGAAAAGGGTAGAAGGATACAAATTTAGCATAAGCAGCCATCATAAGTTGTTGGTTGCTTTTGTTTTTAGGATTCAACTTAAAATTTGGAGCTTTAGTGTTTTCCACTTCCTCAACATCTGGGAGGGTTTGATGAATAATGGCTCTGATTTCTTTTAAAATTTCTTGAGCCTCAATTTTTTGATTTTCGATATAATCATCAATAGTTTTATATGTGGGCATTCCGCCTTTTTTTGCCATGACTTTGGGTGTTTTTACAGAAAGATAAAATTAGCTATTATTATCGGTATTGTAAAATATCAAGAATATGCAAAAGACATTTTTTTTCCACCCTTCGTTATAGTGATTTTCAAAATTCAGCTTTTACAGAAAAAGACATTTTTTCACCCGTAACTGGATGATCAAAAGAGATGCTTTGGGCATGAAGACAAAGCCTTTCTCTTTTTGTTCCATATAAATCGTCTCCAATAATTGGTGTATTGAGTCCATTTTTATGAGCACAATGCACTCTAAGCTGATGCGTTCTACCAGTGATAGGAAAGAGCTTAACCTTTGTTTTTCCGTTTTTAGTTTCCAAAACTTCGTACTGTGTTCTTGCATTTTTTCCGTGCTTATGGCAAACTAATTGGTAAGGACGATTATCTAAATCTACTCTTAGTGGCAGATCAATAAAGCCATTCTGTTTTTGAATTTCACCATCTAAAAGGGCGATATATTCTTTATTAATGGTTTTTTTGAGAAATTGTTTTTGAAGAATCTCATGTGCTTTTTTATTTTTGGCTGCCAAAAGTAGTCCAGAAGTTGACATATCAAGTCTATGAACTAAAAAAGGACCGGAGTAATTTAAGTATTTTTGCTTTAATCGAGTTTCCACAGAATCACTAATGTTTTTCCCAGGAACAGAGAGAAACTCAGCGGGTTTATTAATGACTAAGAGATCTTCGTCTTCAAAGATTGTTTCAAATTTTTTGCCTTCTGCTGGGTTTTGGAGCATCGGGTTTTCGTTTATTTCTAAACCTTGAAGCATAAAGCCTAAAATGGGTTCACATTTGCTACGGCAAGATGGGTAAAAGTTTCCTTGTTTTCTAATTTGCGATGGCGGTGAGGGTCCCCACCAAAATTCGGCTAAAGCCAATGGCTGATAGTCGTTTTTATAAGCAAATTCTAGAAGCTTTGGAGCAGCGCACTCACCTGTTCCAGCAGGCGGCACAATACCTCTTTGTCTGATAAAAATATCTTTTAGGCTATTGGATTCTTGGCGAGCATTATGAAAAATATAGTTTTCAAAAATCCAGTTTTGAAGTTCTTGAGATTTCTTTTTTCTTGTTGTTTTAAGCAATGAAATCTGTTCTTTTTTCGCCGTGAGTATGGTGCGTGTTGGAGCTGTTTTTTCCTCCCATTTTTTTTGTTCTTTTTGCAAAAACTGTTTGGCTTTTAGGCTTTCAATAGCGTGTTTTTTTGTTATTTCTTCAATTTCTTGTGGACTTCCCGTTTCTTTTACTTTTTTTCTAATTGCTCTTCTAATAATCCTTTTGTTCTGTAAATCTTTTTTGATTTTTTCTAGAGCATCATTTTGTTCTCTTGAAATATTTTGAAACTCTTGCTCTAAAAGAAGATAAGTAGAGTCGTTTTCAAGCTTATGAATTTCGGCAGTAAGTTGATTTTGTTTGCTTTCTTCTTTTTTATAAAATCCATCATGATGATGAACGTCAAAAAGGGGAGGAGTAAAGCCTGGATAATGCATGCTATCCATCAGTTTTCCCGAAAAAGCAGAAATAAATCCCAATTGATGATTCTTGTTTTTTACCACTAAGACTCCAAACATTTTTCCTACAGCCTCTTCGTTTTTTTCAAAATACTCTGAGAGTATTGAGTCATTTATTAGTCGATTTTGTAATATTTTGGAGGCTGAAATAGCTAAAGGATGTGGTTGATAATAAAACGGAAAAGTAAATTTTTTAGGCAAATCAATTTCCTTAGCTAGATCTTCAAATACAGTAAAAATAGATTGTTTTTGGGTCATTGGATAAGCGTTTTTTTGTAGTGCTAAAATGATTTTATCATGTCAGTAAATTAATACATAAATGGATTTTTTTTACTGAGTGATTATCAATTCCCCCTTTTGAAGGGAGGTAGGGGGATGTTATATCTTGTTTGATAATCGAATAACATTTTTTTAGTTTCTTTTTCGAGGTGTTTACTTTGTGTAATATACCTTTTCCCTCCCGAAAAATCGGGACAAGCTATTCAAAGGGGGCTTATGACAGTGAGTGAATTAACACCATAAATGGAATTATTTACAAAAAAAAGCTACTTCGTTTTAGAAAATGAAGTAGCTTTTTGAATGATTTTACCTGACACAAAAAGAACTTTAGTTCTTTCCGTGGCATTGTTTATATTTCTTTCCAGATCCACATGGGCAAGGTTCGTTTCTTCCTACTTTCATACTTTTTGCTGGTTTTTTATTTTCTCCAGCTTCGTCTCTATTGGTAGAGAGCATTCTTGGGTCTGGGTTATTTTGATTCATTGATGGTTCTGAAGTATTTGTTACCCATCCACCTTGGTTTCCAGTATTGTTGTCTTGCTTCTTTTCTTGAGCTGTTGTTACTTGTTGCTGGTTAGCAGAAGCGTTGTTTATTTCTACTTGCTGAAGTTCTACTTGTTCTTGTGGAGCTTCTTGCATAGGAATTTCAGCTTTAGATAAGAAAGAAATCATATCTCTACTTACATTTTCAAGCATCGCAGTAAAGAGGTTAAAAGATTCCATTTTATAAATTAAAAGTGGATCTTTTTGCTCGTAAACAGCATTTTGAACAGATTGTTTTAAAGAATCCATTTCTCTTAAATGCTCTTTCCAAGCTTCATCGATAATGGCTAATGAAATTCCTTTTTCAAGATCTGTAATTAGTGTTTTTCCTTCAGATTGGAAAGCTGTTTCAAGGTTTGATCGAATTTGAATAGCTTTTTGACCATCAGTAAATGGAATCATCATATTCTCAAAGCTATTACTTTGATCTTCATATACCTGTTTTACTACTGGGAATACATTATTTCTTACTCTATCTGCTTTTTCATGGTAATGTGTTATTACGGCATCATAAAGTTTTTGAGAAAGTTCTGGAGCTTTGGTATTTTCAAAGTCTTCTTTTGAAAACGGTGAATTCATGGCAAATACTCTAATCATTTCTATGGAGAATCCATCAAAATCGTTCATTGGCTTAAAGCTGTTAACGATTAAGCTAGTCATATCCTCAAAAGTATTAGCAATATCTACTTGTAGTCTTTCTCCAAATAATGCATGGCGTCTTCTTTTGTAAACTACTTCACGCTGAGAGTTAATGGCATCATCATATTCAAGAAGTCTTTTACGTACTCCAAAGTTATTTTCTTCTACTTTCTTTTGTGCATTTTCTATAGAACGAGTAATCATAGAGTGCTGAATAACTTCTCCCTCTTGCATATTCATTCTATCCATCATTTTGGCAATTCTTTCTGATCCAAAAAGACGCATGAGTTTGTCTTCTAAAGAAACAAAGAATTGTGAAGAACCTGGATCTCCTTGACGACCAGAACGACCTCTTAACTGTCTGTCAACACGTCTAGAATCATGTCTTTCTGTTCCAATGATGGCAAGACCTCCATTGGTTTTTACTTCGTCACTTAGTTTGATATCTGTTCCACGACCTGCCATATTGGTAGCAATAGTTACGGCAGAACGATGACCAGCTTTGGCAACTATTTCTGCTTCACGGGCATGTTGTTTGGCATTCAAAACATCATGATCTATTCCCTTCATTTTAAGAAAACGAGAGAGTAGCTCTGATATTTCTACAGAAGTGGTTCCTACCAATACTGGGCGTCCAGCTTTGGTTAATTCTTCAATTTCTTCTACAACTGCATTAAATTTTTCTCTATTGGTTTTATAAACTTTGTCTTGGTGATCTTTTCTTAGAATAGGTCTGTTTGTAGGGATTATTACAACATCTAGTTCATAAATATCCCAAAGTTCTTTTGCTTCTGTTTCTGCAGTACCTGTCATTCCCGATAGTTTATTGTACATACGGAAATAGTTCTGAAGGGTAACGGTAGCAAAAGTTTGTGTAGAAGCTTCGATATTCACCGCTTCTTTTGCTTCAATCGCTTGGTGGAGTCCGTCTGAATAACGTCTTCCTTCCATAATACGTCCTGTTTGCTCATCAACAATTTTTACTTTATTGTCCATAACTACATATTCTACTTCTTTTTCGAATAATGTATAGGCTCTAAGTAATTGGTTCATGGCATGAATTCGTTCACTCTTGATAGAGTAGTCTCTCAAAAGCGCATCTTTTTCAGCGATGGCTCCTTCGTCTTCACGTCCTTGAAACTTGTCGATTTCTGTAGCAATATCTGGAAGAATAAAGAAATGTTCATCGGCTACATGTTGACTCAAAAGTGAAAAACCTTTATCGGTTAATTCTATTTGATTGTTCTTTTCTTCAATAGTGAAATAAAGATCATCATCAATAATATGCATTTCCTTGTTTTGGTCTTGCATATAGTAGTTTTCGGTTTTTTGAAGTAGTGTTTTTACTCCATCTTCCGAAAGATATTTGATCATAGCTTTATTTCTTGGAAGACCTCTAAATGATCTTAAAAGTTTTTTACCACCTTCTTTAGAGTCACCACTTGATATTAGAGATTTAGCGCTAGAAAGTTCTTTTGTGATCAGTTTTTTCTGAGCTTGAACGAGTTTTTCTACAAAAACCTTCAATGAATCATATACTTCATGACTAGAAGAACTCTGTGGCACAGGTCCAGAAATGATCAGTGGAGTACGAGCATCATCAATTAAAACAGAATCCACCTCATCAATAATGGCGTAATTGTGTTTTCTTTGAACTAAATCTTCAGGGTTTTGAGCCATATTGTCACGCAAATAGTCAAAACCGAATTCATTATTCGTTCCGTAGGTAATATCTGCCAGATATGCCTCTTTTCTTTCTGGGCTATTAGGCTGGTGAATATCAATACAATCTACTGTAAGTCCATGGAATTCATAAAGAGGTCCCATCCAGTCACGGTCACGGGTAGCAAGATAATTGTTTACGGTTACAAGGTGAACACCATTACCTGTAAGTGCATTAAGGTAAACAGGAAGGGTGGAAACTAAAGTTTTTCCTTCTCCTGTTTGCATTTCGGCTACTTTTCCGCTAGTAAGTACATTTCCTCCAATAAGCTGAACATCAAAGTGAACCATATTCCACTTTATTTCATTTCCTCCAGCTTCCCAAGTCGTGTTCCATACGGCTTTTTCACCATCAATAGTGATATGTCCATTGTCCATGGCCAAATCTTTATCCATTTCGGTAGCAGTAACTTCTATACTTTCGTTTTCAGCAAATCTTCTTGCTGTTTCTTTCACAACAGCAAAAGCTTCTGGTAGAATCTTTTCTAGTACTTTTTCAGAAGCTTCATAAGATTGAGTTTTTAGTTCATCAATCTGATTATAAAGAGCTTCTTTTTTCTCGATAGATTCTTCCTTTTCTGCTTGAATATTAAGATCCTTAATTTCTTTTTCAAAATCGGCAACAGCTAAATTTAGTGCTTCTTTAAAAGTTAAAGTTTTGGCTCTTAAATCATCATGAGAAAGGTTGTGCAGTTTCTCATATTCTGCATTTATCTGTTTTACGATAGGCTGAATAGCCTTGATATCTCTATCCGCTTTAGATCCAAAAAACTTGGATAATACGTTATCTAATAATCCCATGGATTTCCTTGTTTATTCAAAGTAACAAAAATACACTAATCTGAGTGTTATACTAAAAAATTCGTGATCAGTTTGTCAAAAAAAATTCCATTTTGAATATTGTAGACAGATTGGCAGATATAATTTGATTTAACGGATCAAAACGTAGGTGTTTTTGTAGAAAATGGTTGTGAATATCAATAATCTTCAAAAGATGTTTTTTGATGAAATCATAAAACCTATTTCAATTCATATTCCTTTTTAAGGATCAGATATTCTTTCATTAAACGATTAATATCTTGACGATTGGTTCCGTCATAGTATCCACGAATTCTCCATTCTTTGTCCACTAGAACAAAATTTTCGGTATGGATAAAATCTCCAAAATCTCCTTTCCATTCTTTTTTAGCAGCGAAATAAGATTTTCTTGCCAAATCATTAATATGCTGAAGTTCTCCTGTGAGCAGCTGCCATTTTGGTAGTTTTGCTCCATGTTCCTTACCATATTCCCAAAGAACCTCTGGTGTATCTTCTTTGGGTGTTACAGAGTGTGAAAGAATGACTAAATCATTATCATCAGCAAATTTTTCATTCACACGTTCCATTTGAAAAGTCATTTTTGGGCAGATATTCGTACAAGTAGTAAAAAAGAAATCTACTATTTTAATTTTCCCCTCAAAATTCTTCTTAGATACTAGCTCACCTTTTTGATTTATTAGAGAAAAATCTGCGATAGAATGGGCACCTTTTTTTCCTTGCAAAGATTCATCTACCAATAAAGGATTGACATCTGCTGGAGAAAAAACTCTTAGTTTTGCTTCCCTCTGAAACATAGGCATAGCAACAAGTGCTGCTACTAATAATACCCCAATAAAAACGATAATTTTTACGGCTCCTCCTTTGTTTTGTGCTTTACTCATCAATTAATTCTTTTAGTCTTTTGATTTCGTCTCTTAGTTTTGCAGCTCTAGGAAAGTCTAGCTCATCGGCCGCTCGTTCCATGGCTACTCTAAGTTTTTTTACTTTTTGCTGAATTTGTTTTTTCGATAGATATTCCATTTCGCTTTCAGCAACGCTTTCTAGAATATCTTTTTCTTCTTCTTTTGGTTTTGAAATTGTATCAAAAACCGATTTAATTTCCTTTTTTAATGCTTTGGGAGTAATTCCATGTTTTTCATTATGGGCAATCTGGATACTTCTTCGTCTTTCTGTTGCCGATATCGTTTTTTCCATAGAATTGGTAATCTTGTCGGCATATAAAATGGCTTTTCCTTTGGGATTTCTGGCAGCACGCCCTATAGTTTGCACCAAGCTTCTTTCAGATCTAAGAAAACCTTCCTTATCGGCATCAAGAATTGCTACTAAAGAAACTTCGGGTAAATCTAAACCTTCTCTCAGTAAGTTTACCCCTATCAATACATCATAGAACCCTTTTCTAAGATTATGCATGATTTCTATCCGATTCATTGTATCAACATCCGAATGGATATAGGCACAGCGAACTCCATATTTCCCCAAATACGTCGTCAGTTCTTCTGCCATTCTTTTAGTAAGTGTGGTGACTAAAACTCGCTCATCTATTTCAGCTCTTATTTTGATTTCTTCCATCAAGTCATCCACTTGGTTTCCGCTTGGTCTCACCTCTATTTCGGGATCAAGCAAACCTGTTGGACGGATAATTTGCTCTATAAACATTCCTTCAGACTCTTGAAGTTCATAATCTGCTGGTGTGGCAGAAATATAAATAGTTTGACTAACCACTTGTTCAAACTCTCCAAACTGCAAGGGTCTATTATCTAATGCTGATGGTAAACGAAAACCAAATTCTACTAAGTTTTCTTTTCTTGATCGGTCACCGCCATACATGGCTCTAATTTGTGGAATAGTTACGTGACTTTCATCAATGACCATTAAAAAATCGTCAGGAAAATAATCAATCAGGCAGAAAGGGCGGGCTCCAGGAACTCTTCCGTCTAAATAACGAGAATAGTTCTCGATTCCCGAGCAGTAGCCTAATTCTTGAATCATTTCTAAATCATAGTTCACCCTTTCTTCCAAGCGTTTTGCCTCAAGACGTTTTCCTTCATCTCTTAGATAATCTAAGCGTTGCCCTAAATCCAAACGGATTTGTTTCATGGCACCATTAAGGACATCTTGTGAAGTAACAAAAAGATTGGCAGGATATACAGTGAGCCGATCTAAGGATTCTATTTTATGATTTCCTACGGGATCTCTACTTTCAATGGCCTCTAGCTCTTCGTCCCAAAAGTGCAAACGATAATAAATATCTCCATAGGCAGGGAAAATATCTACAGTATCTCCTTTTACTCTAAAGTTTCCAGCTCTAAATTCTGTTTCTGTTCTTGAGTACAAAGAAGAATTAAAAGCATGAAGAAGGCTATTTCTGCTTACTTCCATTCCTACGTTGAGTTCAATAGTGTTTTTATTAAACTCTTCAGGATTTCCTATTCCGTAGATACAAGAAACGGAAGAAACAACAATGACATCTCTTCTTCCTGAAAGCAATGCTGAAGTTGCGGCTAATCTTAGTTTCTCAATATCTTCATTAATAGATAAATCTTTTTCTATATAGGTTCCTGTGGTGGGAATATAAGCTTCAGGTTGGTAATAATCATAATAAGATACGAAATACTCTACAGCATTATTGGGAAAAAATTCTTTAAGCTCTCCATAAAGTTGTGCCGCCAAAGTTTTGTTATGAGATAAAACCAAAGTAGGTTTCCCCAGTTCTTTAATAACATTCGCAACAGTAAAAGTTTTCCCAGAGCCCGTAATTCCTAATAAAGTTTGAGCGGGCAAGCCTTCCTCTACACCTTTTACCAATTGTTTTATTGCTTCGGGTTGGTCTCCAGCAGGTTTGTAGGACGAATGTAAATCAAATGCCATAGTGTTTTTATCTTACAGATTTGCTATTTTTTTAAGCTCTGTGTTTATTTTTTCTTCTAAAGATTTAGAAGCCTTTATTAAAGGCAATCTTACTTCATCTGTTGTAATGATTCCTCTAGATTTTAGTGCCGATTTTATTCCTGCAGGATTTCCTTCTTCAAAAATAAGATCCATCATAGTGTTTTGAATATAATGATTTTTTAAAGCTTCTTCTTTTTTTCCTTCTAAAGCAAAACGAACCATATCACTAAACACTTTTGGAGCTCCCATAGCTTGAACCGAGATTACACCATCTCCACCCATGAGAGTCATGGCGCAAGTAATGGCATCGTCACCAGAAAGTACCAAGAAATCTTTTGGTTTATTTTCTATAAGCTTCATGGCTTGATTAAGGTCTCCTTTTGCTTCTTTTACGGCGATAATATTACCAAAATCATTGGCTAATCTTAAAACTGTTTCAGGCTCCATATTAGAACTCGTTCTTCCTGGAACATTATATAGAATGATCGGTTTTGGTGCTACTTTGGCTAAAGCCGAAAAGTGTTGATAAATTCCTTCTTGAGAAGGTTTATTATAAAAAGGAGAAACCGATAAAATAGCATCAATTCCTTCAGGACATTCTTGAATTTGATGAACCATTTCTGCGGTATTGTTTCCTCCAATACCAAGAACTAAGGGCAGCTTCCCTTTGTTTTTATCAATTACAAATTGAATAATATCTGCTTTTTCTTCTTTAGATAAAGTAACAGATTCTCCTGTGGTACCAAGAATCACTAAAAATTCAACTTGCCCTTGGTGCATATCTTTTACCAATGCTTCCAAAGAATGATAATCTACCGAAAAATCGGTGTTAAATGGAGTAACAATAGCGACTCCTGTTCCTCTAAATTTTATGTTTTCCATCATGATTTTTTTTATCAATCCAATAATATAAGGTTCCTACAAAAAATGCACCTCCAACAATATTCCCAAGTGTAACTGGGATTAAATTATTTACTAAAAAATCGCCCCAAGAAATAGGAGCTCCCAAGAACATTCCCAAAGGAATAAAAAACTGATTGGCAATACTGTGTTCCATTCCCATAGCTACAAAACCCATGATAGGAAACCAAATAACTAATACTTTTCCTGCAAAACTTTCTGTTCTAAAAGCCATCCAAAGAGCTAAACAAACTAACCAATTACAACCAATAGCTCTCAAAAAAGCCACTTCAAAAGATAAATGCACTTTTTTTTCGGCAATGGTTTTTGCAAAATTCATTTGAGGTTCTCCCAAAAGTTCTGCTAAATAAGTTAAAAAATATGCCACAAACAAGGCTCCAATAAAATTGGACAAATAGACCAATGTCCAATTTTTCATTTGATCTTTAAAAGTGGCTTTTTTCCCCATAATAACAGGAGGATAATAAGAAGTGTTTCCCGTGAAAAGTTCGGCACCAGCTAAAGCAACCAGAATAAGCCCTAAAGGAAATAATGCACCAAAAATGAATTTTACCATACCCGGATTTTCGACCTGAAGTGCTGGTAACCCACCTGCCACTTGTACAGAAAGTAACCCACCTAAAGCAATAAAAGCTCCTCCAAAAAATCCTAAAATCAATAAAGATAAAACGTTGGTTTGGTTCTTCTTTTCTACAATTTTATCTGTAAAACCCGTTAGTGTCATTCGTAAATATTTTGGCAAATTTAATGGCTTTTATTGTCATGAAGTTGTTTTTTTTGATGGATCATTAGATTTTGAACAAAAAGATTTAAAAACTTGATAAAATATACGTTTTTTGATGTTGTTCTCGATACAATTTCTTTTCCGTTTCTCTCCAAAGAAATCACTCGAACTGACATACTCGATATAATTTCTTGTCAGTTCGAGTGGTTTTTGATGAAATGCAATGAAATCAAAAATTGTATCGAGAATAAAAAGCTGTTCAATCCTCTGTTTTTCAAAATAATTGCATAATTTTGCGGGTCTTTTTTAGGTATTGGTATTAGAGAAAAAGACATAAGTATTAACTTAAAAAAAATGATAAAGTGTAGTAACGCCTTGTAAATCTGATACAAAACCACTCTTATCAAAGCAATTTGTATGTCAGAAGAGACTAACAACTTAGAGAACTTCGATTGGGAAAAGTTCGAACAAGGTCAGAGTTCATACTCAGACGAATCAATGAAAGAAATGACAGCTATGTATGAAGGAACTTTAAGTTCTATCAACGAAAACGCTGTTATTGATGGTTTCGTAACCGCTCTTACAGAAAGAGAAGCGATTATCGAAATTGGAGCAAAATCGGAAGGAGTTATTTCTTTAAATGAATTCCGTTATAACCCAGACTTAAAAATTGGAGATCGTGTAGATGTAATTATCGATCAAAGAGAAGACAAGTATGGAGCATTGAAATTATCACATAAAAAAGCAAGAGCAATTGCTTCATGGGATAAAATCAATAAATCATTTGACGAAGAAACTACAATCCATGGTTATGTTAAGTGCAGAACTAAGGGTGGTATGATCGTAGATGTATTTGGAATTGAGGCTTTCTTGCCAGGATCTCAAATCGATGTTAAGCCTATCCGTGATTACGATCAGTATGTAGGTAAAAACATGGAATTCAAGGTAGTAAAAATCAACCATGAATTCAAAAACGTTGTTGTATCTCACAAAGCACTTATTGAGGCTGATATTGAGCAACAAAAGAAAGAAATCATCTCTAAACTTGAAAAAGGTCAAGTACTTGAAGGAACTGTTAAGAACATCACTTCTTACGGTGTATTCGTAGATCTTGGAGGTATTGATGGTTTAGTACACATCACAGATTTATCTTGGTCAAGAATCAACCATCCATCGGAAATTGTTGAGCTAGATCAAAAAATTAATATCGTAATTCTTGACTTCGATGAGGAGAAAACAAGAATTCAGCTTGGACTTAAGCAACTTTCTGCACATCCATGGGATGCATTGGCAGAGGAAGCTAAGGTAGGTGATACTGTAAAAGGTAAAGTAGTTGTATTGGCAGATTATGGAGCATTTGTAGAAATTCTACCAGGTGTAGAAGGTCTTGTTCACGTTTCAGAAATGTCTTGGTCAACACACTTGAGATCAGCAGGTGACTTTGTAAAAGTAGGTGATGAAGTAGAAGCTGTAATCCTTACTTTGGATAGAGAAGAGCGTAAAATGTCTCTTGGTATCAAGCAATTGACTCCAGATCCATGGGCTGATATTAACGAAAAATACCCACAAGGAAGTACAATCAAAGGTAAAGTAAGAAACTTTACTCACTTCGGATTATTCCTAGAACTAGAAGAAGGAATTGATGGATTAATCCACATTTCTGATCTTTCTTGGACTGAGAAAATCAAGCATCCAGGTGACTTCTGTAAAATAGGAGATGAGCTAGAAGCTAAGGTTCTTGAAATCGATGTTGAAAACAGAAGATTGAGCCTAGGTCACAAGCACGTTACAGAAAACCCATGGGAAGCATTCTCTACAATCTTCGCAGAAGGATCTGAGCACGAAGGAAAAGTAGTAGAAGCTGGTGATAAAGGTGGAAGCATCCTTTTTGAAGACGAAAAAGTAACTGCTTTCTGTCCTAACCGTCACATGCAAAAAGAAGAAGGTGGAGCATTAGCTAAAGGTGATGTTGTTAAATTCAAAGTAATTGAATTTAACAAAGGATCTCAAAAAGTTGTTGTTTCTCATAGTGCTATCTTCCGTGATGAAGCTGTAAAAAGCAACAAGAAGAATAAAGATGCTGTAAGCAGATTGAATGCACAAGCTGAGAAATCTACGCTTGGTGATATTTCTGCACTAGCAGACTTGAAAAACAAAATGGATAACGAGAGCAAATAATCTCTGATTCCTTTTTAATATTCTAAAAAACCACTCTGCTTGCAGAGTGGTTTTTTTGTACAGATATAATTACTTTTGAGAAATCAGTCTGTTTACAATAACAAAAGGCAAAAGTTGTAATACCGTTTGCGGTGTTAATTTACCCATAAGTTCTAGCTTCTTTTTCGGATGCGTTTACTTGGTATAAGATCCCCCTTTCCCTCCCGAAAAATCGGGACAAGCTATTCAAAGGGGCTTAAACAGTGAGTAAATTAACAACGTAAGCGGTATAATTACCGTAACAGATATTATCCCAAGCAAAAAAAATATTAGAATAATGCTACTAGCCATAGACGTATACTATAAAGAACAAAGAGCCAAAGTTGTTGGTGCTTTGTTCCAATGGGAAGATGTAGAACCTATTAAGATAATAAGTTGCCAATACAATAAAGTATTACCTTATGAACCCGGTAACTTTTATAAAAGAGAATTACCTTGTATATTAGAATTATTAAAACAAGTAAAATTTGATGAATTACAGGCTATTATTGTAGATGGACACTGTTATATAGACAATAATAAAAATTTTGGATTGGGGGGCTTTTTATGGAAATCCTTAGATAAAAAAATACCTGTAATAGGTGTAGCTAAAAAAAGTTTTTATGAAACAGATAAGGTGTCATTTCCTATTTATAGAGGGAAAAGTAATTCTCCTCTATTTGTTTCTAGTATAGATTACAATACAGAAGAAGCCATAGAAAACATAAAAAATATGCATGGTGTGTATAGAATGCCTGAAATTTTGAAAACAGTGGATCAATTAACAAGATTATTGTAACTATTCCGTGTAGAAACATTATTGAACTCATGTAAAAATAGAGAATAAAATTATTAAACATACCCATATATTTAAGTTAAGGACGGAGTATGAATAAACAAACCCAAATTAAAAAACCCAACGAAAATCAATCGTTGGGTTGAATAATATGTTTCAAATAAACAGGACTCAATATATTATGATTCAGACCATTTTAAGTGTCGTTTATTTCTCATCAAATATCATGGATTATTTCAATACGATAACCTTTAAAATATCTTCCTTTGTGGAGTTTGTAGTATATTTTTGACTGATTATTCTAGATTCATCTATACTGTTTTTTATCGTAAAATCGGTGTATAGTAGAGCCATTCTTTTGGAATTAAGTGGGTTTTTTCCAAGTAATTCTAGGTGAATTTTTTTGTTAGGATTTTTCCTAAGCATCACAATAATTTCTTTGAGTTTCTTTTGATCTCCTTTATTTAATATATGGCTGTCTTTTGAGTATTTTAGGGTTTTAATGATTTGTTCTTTTCTCTTTGAAGAGGTTTCTTCTTTTGAATCAGTAACTTCATTTTGAACTTTTTCTTTTTTCTTTTTTGCATGCTCATGCAATGAAGCGTCAACAGGAGCTGACACATTAGATACAATTTTTTTGCTTTTTTGTGCAGGATGGTGCAACATGAAATTGTCATCAAATGTTTCTGCTGAAGTGTTTATAACTTCCTTTTTTCCCTCCTTGTTCGTTGTTGATGAAATAATATTATTTTCTGTTTCCGCTATGATTGTTTTCTCCTCTTCTGTTTTTGGCTCAATAGAGGATACAGAGTTTTTTGGTTTTTTTACGATTGTGGCTACTGGAGAAGCCGCAAAGTTTTGAACTGTATTTTGAACAACATTTGATGTTTCATTTACAGATTGATTTTTAATTGATCGAGGTGTCTCTTCATGTTCTTTTTGATTATGTGTAATTGCTAACTTTTCAGAGTCATTTTTTTGAATCGGTTCAACGTTTTTAACCTCCTCAACAATTGGTGTTATCTCTTGTTTTCGTGTGTCAGTTAACTTTTCAGAGTCATTTTTTTGAATCGGTTCAACGTTTTTAACCTCCTCAACAATTGGTGTTATCTCTTGTTTTTGTGTGTCAGCTAACTTTTCAGATTCATTTTTTTGAATAGGTTTAGTGTTTTTAGTTTCCTCAACAATTGATTTTGGTTCTTTTAGATTCAATTGAGAAATACTATTATCTAAAGTTAATTGATTATAAATAGGATCCTTTTTTACAAACTTATTCACATCGATAGGACTTTTCTTTATTCCATTTTCTAAAACAATTTCAACCTTTTCTTCTTTTAGGGAAGGTTTTCTTGCTTTTGTCTTTAGCTCAAGGTTTTCAGTATCTATTTCTAAAGATTTATTTGATTCAACAGAAACCTCCGCTGATACTACAGGTGTAATATTGTTTTGTCTGTTATTATTAACTTCATTAGCGAGAGAAGCAATATAAGTGCTGTCTGATTTTGATTCTTGGGAGATTTTACTTTCTTGAGTATTTGAAATATCCTCAATGGGTTCTTGTTTTGTTTGCTTTTTCTTTCTTTTTACAAGCCCTAAAAACTGACTGATATCGACTCCTTTCTTTCGTTTACTAGAAGTGTTTTTTATGGGTCTTTCTTCTATAAGCTGAGGCCTGATTTCACGATCATTTTTTTCAGAAACCACAGTAGTGTTTATTTCTGGTTTATTATCACGGACGAAATCTTTAATATCAATTTTTTTATTTTCCTTTTTTACTGTATTATTTACAGCTAACTCTGTTGAATTCGATTGTATATTTTGAACAGAATCTACCGAAGATTCGGATAGAACTAAATCTGCAATATATTGTCTGAGTTCAGCTTGTGATACTTCTTTGTTTCCTAATTCTGTGGTATTTACCACAGTTTCTTTATCGTCTGTAAAAACGGTTTGGTGCATGGTGCTTTTCATTACAGGTTTCTCAAAATGCACCTCTTTTTGGTCAGAGTTATCTATTATTGTTACGTTTTCTATTGTATCATTACTTGAAACCAAGTATTTTGGAGAATCACCTCCAGTGTTTTTCTTTCTTTTAATAATAATAATTTTCTTACCCTTTTTTCTTTCAATTTCAGCTTGGGCTATCTGTATTCTTTTATTTCGTAATGTTTTTGTAGAATTCCATTTTTTAATTGGAATTTTATTATCAGAAGTACCACCTAGATCAAACATAAGTCCTATTTTGAAATTGCTTAACTTATAGTTAGGTGATTCATCCTTTCTTAAAAAATCATTAAATTCAATATTATTAAGATTAAACCATTCATGAGTAAAGACCAAACCAGCACTTTTTGAAAGTTTTACTTCAATTCCAGCTTCATAATTAAGTCCAAAAATTCCTGAGATGCTTTTTTTATTATCGTATTCCAAAATATCAGTGAGGCTAGTAGCTCTAAATTTTGTAATATGATGGCTACCATAATATGCTCCTACACCAACAAAAACATGAGCAAAAGGCTCTTTGTTGCCCCAGAAAAACGCATCTGGATAAATCCTCGTGCCAAAATGAAAGCTATTGAATTCTGATTCAAAACCATTGACATTACTTAAGTTTAGATTTAAATCTCGAATGGTAGAAATAGAATATTTTGCTCCTAGGTCCATAAAGCTAGCAATTTGCTGACGTAAATGGACGGCAAAAACGGCATTAGAAATAGGATGATCAGCTTTTGGTAATCTACTGAGGTTCGTACTTCCATTAAAATACTTGCTTGAGTAAGTAGAGGTTCCAGCTTCTAAACCAAAATTTAAATTGGTTAACTGTCCTAAACTTAATTGAGATATACATCCAAAAAATAAGGTGAGTTGTATGATTTTTTTCATGTTAATTAGTTGATATGTATTAGAATATAAGTTCAAATTTAAGATAGTGTGATTGAATTTTTATAAAAAAAAAGACCTGTACTTTAAGATGTGAATAGGGGATCATATCAATGGTTAAATATTAAATAAGAAAACAACCCCTAAATAACTCATGTAAGAGCGTTTTTTCATTTATAATGGTTTTTTTACGCTGCAAGCAATACAACATTGGTTATTGATGAAATTATCTATATTGCGGTTGAATGGTTTTTTTGAAGAATAACATTTTTTGAATTCTTTGAGTGAATTCAACTAGTGAGCGTGTTATTTAATTGTATTATTATATTCTGCTGAAGGTTATAAAAGATATAGTGATTTTAACTGTATGTGTATTTTGAAAAAAATCAAGGTTTATATTCTGATAAGAAATACTGTAAATCCCAAAGAATTCTACATCTTCTTGGGAAGATCATACTTGTTCCCACAAAAACTTTATTAAATTTGTTACTTCATTAAATCAAACTAGGATTATGAATTTATCATTACTCATGCTTGGAATGCTTGGAGGATATCAAATTCTCATTATTGTTGCTGTTATTTTACTTCTTTTTGGAGGTAGAAAAATACCTGAGCTGATGCGCGGTCTTGGTTCTGGAATCAAAGAATTTAAAGATGCCACCAAGGACGAAGACGAAAAAAAAATAGAGAACAAAGACACTGATAAGTAATTATGGCAAAATACACTTGTCTATCAGATATTCAAAATGATATTCAAAAAGGAAATTCCTCTTGTTTAGAACAAGTAAAATATTTCTTAAAGAATATTGAAGAAAAGAATACCGAAATTAATGCTTTTGTTGAAGTGTACACAGACGAAGCATTGGAGCAAGCCGAAGTAATTGATCAAAAAATCAAAGAAGGAAAGGCTGGGAAACTGGCTGGAATGGTAATCGGTATTAAAGATAATATCTGTTATAAGAATCACAAAGTAACAGCAGCTTCCAAAATATTAGAAAATTTTGAAAGCCTTTATTCTGCAACAGTTGTTGAAAAACTTCTGGCAGAAGATGCTGTGATTATAGGAAGGCTTAATTGTGATGAATTTGCAATGGGATCAGCAAATGAGAATTCCGCTTATGGTCCTGTGAAAAATCCTTTAGACCATACAAAAGTTCCTGGTGGTTCATCTGGTGCAAGTGCAGCTGCTGTAGCTGCAGATATGTGCTTGGCAACTTTAGGTTCCGATACAGGAGGATCAATTCGTCAACCAGCTTCTTTTTGTGGTGTCTATGGGCTTAAACCTACTTACGGACGTGTTTCAAGAAACGGACTCATTGCATTTGCATCTTCTTTAGATCAAATTGGTCCTTTTGCCAATTCTATTGAAGATATTGCTCTACTTACCGAAATTATTTCTGGAAAAGACCCTAAAGACGCAAGCTCTTCTGATAAAGAAATAGATTCTTTTCAACCTTCAAAAATAGAAGGAAAGAAAAAAATAGCCTTTTTAAAAGAATATGTTGAAAGCGAAGGTCTTGATCCTGAAATTAAAGCCCAAGTTTTAAAAACAATTGAAACACTAAAAGCAGAAGGACATACTGTAGAAGCCATAGATTTTCCTTATTTGGATTATCTTGTTCCTACTTATTATGTGATTTCTACAGCTGAAGCTTCCTCAAACCTTGCAAGATATGATGGCGTACATTTTGGGTATCGATCAGAAAAAGGAACAGATTTAGAAAGTATTTATCAAAATACCAGAACTGAAGGATTTGGTGATGAGGTAAAAAGAAGAATTTTATTAGGAACATTTGTATTAAGCTCTGGTTACTATGATGCATATTATACAAAAGCACAACAAGTAAGAAGACTCCTTTCTGATAAAACAAAGGAAATTTTTGAAAATTATGACTTTATTATTGTCCCTACAACACCGCATACAGCCTTTGAGTTAGGTCAACCTATTACAGATCCTACAAAACTGTATCTTGAAGATATCTTTACCGTTCATGCCAACTTAGTAGGAAATACAGCAATTTCTCTCCCAATTGGTAAACACAGTAACGGACTTCCTTTTGGTGTGCAGCTTATGGCTGATAAGTTTAAGGAAAAAGAACTATTGAGTTTTTCTAAATATATCGTGGATATGAGTTAGGTATCTCTAACGATTTTTATAAAAAGACCATCTTTTGATGGTCTTTTCTATTTTAAAATAATTTTATGAAGTATTTAATAATATTATTATCTTTTGTTGCGTTAAATAGCGTAGCGATGCCTCCAGATAGCTTAATGTCTTATGAGATAGAAGCATCAAGTGCTAGGTTAGATTCCATAGATCTACATCTATTTAATACATTTCGTGTGCATGAGGAAGATACTTTTGTATGGAATGGAGAACGATTGTTTTCCCATATTACAGACTCTGTTTTAGAAGAACGTTTTAAGGAAATGGATAAAGAATCACCTATTCATTTTCATTTAACACCTTCGGTAAAAAAAGAAATCAAACGTTTTTTAAATTCCTCTTCAAAAAACATGGCATTGTGGAGAGGAAGAGCAAAGTTTTATTTTCCAATTTTTGAGCAAGCCCTTGATAAAAATAAAATACCAATGGAATTTAAATACATTCCTGTGATGGAATCTGGTTTAAATCCTATAGCCGAATCCCGAATGGGAGCTACGGGGCTTTGGCAATTTATGTATCACACGGGGAAAGCAAATGGATTAACCATAAACTCATATTTAGATGAAAGATCGGAGCCTGCAAAATCTACTCATGCTGCGGGGAAGTATATTAACTATTTATATGACATTTATGGAGATTGGCTTCTAGCTTTGGCAGCTTATAATTCTGGACCAGGAAATGTAAACAAAGCATTGAGACTTGGAAACGGAAAATGGGATTATTGGGCAATTCAGCCTTATTTGCCAAAAGAAACACAAGGATATATTCCAAGATTTATTGCACTTAATTATCTGTTTAAATATTACAAAGAGCATAATATTCGTTATATCAAACCAATCTATTTGAGTGAACAAACAAAAACGCTTCAAATAGATCGGAAAATGCCCCTGAAATTTGTTTCCAAAATTTTGGATTTAGAAATGAAACACCTAACGTTTTTGAATCCTCAGTATAAAATAAAAATTATTCCAGGTAGTGAAACAAAACAATATCCACTGGTAATTCCCGTTACAAAATCAGGTTTGTGGATTGATAAAAACTTTGAACTAGAAGAACTTTTGGCAGCTTATGAAAAAAAGCATAAAATCCATTATCCAAAAGTGAAACAGGTGAATGAGTATTATCGCAGATCAGGAAAAAGAGTCACTTACACCGTAAAATCTGGTGATGTTTTGGGAACCATTGCTCAAAAATTTAATACTTCGGTAAAGAAAATAAAAGCATGGAACAGACTTCGTTCAAATAGGATTAAAGTAGGTAAAAAACTCGTTATTTATAAATAAACGTTCTTTGTTCTAATTGTTTTTTAATGTCATGCCATGAGTAAATAAAACCATAAATGGTATTATCTCTTAGCAGACACTCGATTAGGTAATCAAAATAAATGCAATTTTATTATTAACTGAGTTTGGGAAATAAAAAGAATAAATAGAATTTAGTAGTTAGAAATTAGCATTAAAAGAGTTTGTGATATGAAAAGAAGTTTGTTAGGATTAGTTACAATTATTTCTTTATTGTTTCTAAGTTGTGGGAGTGAGGAATCTTCTAGAAGAATTTTACCAGAATCTACAGGAAGACATTCCGAAATATTGGTTGTTTGCGATAGCCTAGAATGGGAAAATGGGATAGGAAAAGAGTTACAGGCTATTTATGAGAGAGATTATCCTTTGCTTTTAAAAACAGAACCTTTCTTTAATATTATCCGAATTCAAAAAGAACATTTCTCTAGAATTCTTAAAACACATCAAAATATTTTGATAGTTTCTAAAACAGATTCTATTCAAAAAATAAAAACCTACGATGAACTCTGGGCTCAAGATCAAAAGTTGATGCAAATAAGATTTAAAAATCGCCCAGAAATGGCAGACCAAATCCAAAAGGCATCAAAAACACTATTTAATTATTTCTATGAAGCAGATTTAGAAAGAATTTCCAAAGAAAATTCTGTAAAAATGCTGGAAGGTGTGAAAGATCTTTTTGAATCCAATAACAATTTAAGAGTGGTAATACCAGGCGATTTTAGATTGGTTTCTGATTCAGCCGATTTCTATTGGTTTAAAAGAGATAAACCCCACGTAATTGAATCAATAACGATTTATGAAGAAGATTATATTTCTGAAGATCAATATAAAATTGAACAAATTCTTGACAGAAGAGATACACTTTGTAGGGCGCATCTACCAGGTGGTAGAGAAAACTCATATATGACTACCGAATATTATATTCCGCCAGTTTCAGACACCATTGATGTTAATGGTACATTTGGAATAAGAACAAGAGGATGGTGGAAATTAGTCAACGATTTTATGGGCGGTTATTTCATTAGATATAGCTTTGCAGATCCCAATAGAGGAAAGATGATTTATGTAGAAGCATTTCTTTATTGTCCAAAATATGATAAAATGTTTTACCTTCGAGAACTAGAAGCAATACTTCATAGCATTGAAGTAATTAAAAAATAATACGATGAAAAATTTTTGGATTTTACCAGTTTTAGCGATTGGTTTAACATCTTGTGTATCGCAAAAACAATTTGACGAACTCAAAAGTGAAAAAACAGCTTTAGAGAATCAAAATAGAAATTTGAATGAAGAATTAGCAACTCAACAATCTAAGATAGACAATCTTAATAATAATTATGTTGCAAAAGGAAATCAAACAAAATCTCTTGAAAATCGAGTATCGATTTTAGAAACAGAGAAAAAGTATTTAAAAGATCAACTAAATTCGCTCAACGAAAGCTATAATGACCTGATTAATACAAATGAAGGAGCCATCACACAAAAGGCAGCAAAGGTGAAGCAATTAATTGCCGATCTAAAAAAACGTGAGGAAAGACTTGAAAAGTTAGAAAAATTATTGGCTCAAAAAGAAAATCAAATGCAAGGAGTGAAAGAAAAACTCATCCAGGCATTGAAATCTTATCAAGGAAAAGGTGTGAAAATCCATAATAAAGAAGGGAAACTATATGTTTCTATGGATAACTCAATGCTTTTTAAATCTGGAAGATGGGATTTGAATAATGAGGCAAAAACGGCTATTTCAAAATTATCAAAAGTTTTAGCTTCTGATCCTACCCTCAATGTAATGATTGAAGGACATACAGACAAAAAAGCCTATAATGGAAATAATTTCATAAAAGATAATTGGGACTTGAGTGTAAAAAGAGCCACTACAGTAGTAAGAGAGCTCTTAAAAAATACCCAAATAAATAAAAAGCGAATTACCGCAGCAGGTAGAAGCTTATATAGCCCAATTTCTGAAGGAAATACCCAATTAGATTTAGCAAAAAACAGACGAATAGAAGTGGTGATTATCCCAGATTTAACAGCTTTCGAAAAACTTTTGGAATCTAAGTAGACAAAAATAAATCTTACTTTTTATAAATTAAGCCCTACAATACGATAATGATTGTGGGGCTTTTTTTATGCTCAATATGATACAGATGTGCCATAAAGAGCACGAAAAAGACGTCCCTTAAAAGGAGTAAAAAAACAATTAGGATGCTATTCAATAATAAATATTTGTGAATATGTATTGATTTTTGCGGATAGAGTTTTAGAACTTATAAGCCTTTTTTCTAAAAGATACACACTTAACAAGAGCGTATCGATTATAGAAAACAATTAAAAACCACTTAAAAATTTCGTTTAAGTGGTTTAATAATCGTTGTAATAATAGATATTTAAACTTATTCAATAGAGCGATAGAAACTACTGAAGAACAACTTTTTTATTATATGTTCCTTCTTCACTTTCAATCGAAAAATAATAGATTCCTTTTGGTAAATTCGTCACATCAATATGAAGATTATTCGAATGCAAAACCGATGATTTTACAATCCCCCCTGTTGCCGAGTACATTTTCCAATTACCTTCAATCTCTTGGTCGAATATGATATTCAAAACGGATTGCACAGGATTTGGGTACAACTGAGCTTCAAGAGAATTCAGACTTTCTAGGGAAACATTGTTAACCGTTTGCCAAGCTCCAACATCAATTTTCCCATTATTGTTTTTTCTCATTTCTCCGTCAATATCTTTCTCAGGATAGTAGGATAAATATACTGAGGTATCTCCTGTTTCTTGAAAAGCACTTTTTACACGGAAATCAGAGGATGATACCAATTGAAAAGGGCTTGTACTTATTGTAGTAGTCTGTTGAAGATTCGAATAATCTACAAAATCTATCACATTGCTTGTGCTTGCGGTAATATCTATACTGGCACCGGATTGCGAAACCGTCGTACGATCAATAATATAATTGGTTAGTCCATTGTCAAAAACAACATTATTGCAAACAGTTACTTTCAGTGAGTTACTATCGGTGGAAGTTGTTTCCATAGCAAAAGGAGCACGAACGTCTGCATAATAATTTAAAGTGTTGTTTACCATAGTATTATTCACTAAATTGATTGTCATTTGCTTTCCATTTGTTAGATTGGTAAAACGACCACAATTGGCTCCACTTATAGCGTTATCCACAGTATTGTTTTCAAAATGGCAATTCACAATATCCGCGTGACCTCCTCCATTATGAAGGGTTCTATACTCAACGGCAAACCCATAATTACCACCAGAATTTCCAATAATTTGTGTGTTAAAGAGCTTAAAAGATGAGTTTGCTTCAGAACTATAATAACGAATGGCTGGCATAATGTCCGACCAATTATCTCGAATGATACAGTTCTCTATTCTCAAATCTTTATGATCAGAAGTGGATGAATTTATTGCCGATGAACCAACACTTCTTTCGATTATCAGACCATCTAATACAATTTCTTGATTAACGGCTCCACTAGCCGACTCAATATCAATAATCCCGTCGGAATTATCCTCATTCGAAATGTTATTTGGCCCTATCTGTCCCGTATCATCTCCTGATATATCTCCACTTAAAATGGTTGGATGTGTAAAAATATCACGCTGATCTTTGTTTGTTTCTGTTCCTGTGAAACCTCCGTAAATGTTCTCCGCATGTTTGATTTTATACTTTAGCCCTCCATGCTTTAAGGTATATACACCCTCTGCCATCCATATTTCGAGTCCTACTATTGGAGAATTGGTGTCATCATTATCCTCGAGCGCTGAAAATAGCGAATTATACGCATTTGCCCACGAACTTCCATCATTGTTTCCTGTTGCATCTACATCAACATATACAATGTTTTGAGCCATTGATGATAGACCCATTGCAAAAAGAGTTGCAAATAATAATCTTTTTTTCATGATTTTTTGTTTAGTTGTTTTTATTTTTTCTTGATGAAAAGGAATGAAATTTCTTTCCAGATTTCGTATTTATTCCCTTAGCTTACCGATACTTATTGACCTCTTTAGGATTGACGTAAAAAATTCGTTGATCATTATAGAGCATATAGGTTTTACCATATCCATTTCCTTGATATTTTTGACCGATATAAAAACCTTCTCTTTTATAGTTCCCATCTGATGATTTCATCACAACAATACATTTTAGACTTCTACTAAGTGGTAGCCCTGTCAGAATACTCAACTTAACATTCCAATCTGTAGACTCTATATAAGCATATTCTATTTCCTCTTTCCATTGATAGGCTTTGGCGGTTTTTTTAATCAGACTCAATGCGTCAGCCTTCAGCTTTGAGTTCTTCATACCTGATTTCGGCAGTGGTTTTGCGCTTGCTATTTCGCTTTCCATCCATACACGTCTTAAGGCATCATATTTTTCGAAAATAACCTTAGAAGTATGCTCAATATTACTTTGATATTCTGCAAATTTGGAAGTATCTTTCACAGCAAGCACAAATGCTTTTGGCTCAATATTATTCATCCAATAATGCCCCTCTTGATCATTCTTATAATATACATCTACTCCCATTACAAGAACTCCTGGTTCGAGCATCAAACACTGCATATTATTGAATGTAGAAGGTCCAGTACTGCTTATTCCTAACTGAAACATAATATTTCCTTTATCTGCCGATTTTTGATATTGTTCCAAAACAACACCATTATGCCCTGCGGCTTCTTCCCAATACAAATTCATAGTATAGTTTTCAGGATTGTATTCCACAGAAAAACCGTTATAGGCTTTTGGTTTTTCCTTGCTAAAGTGATTATCTGGGGACTTTATACCAAAAGTATTTAGGTAATAGAAACCTGAAAATTGAAGTCTGTCTTCTGCCGATCTTTTATAATTTCCTTTAATTAAAAGTTCTCCATTTTCTGCTTTAAAAAGACGATCCTTATCCGAATAAGTATTCCTATTAAGCTCTGCTTCTCCAATAATTTTTGGACTTAGCTGTTCCGTTTTCTTTTTTCCAAATAAACGGTCTTTTACTAGCCCTTTTATTTGGGCATTTACTGATAAGTGGCATCCAAAAACCAGTAGTATTGCGAAAATTTTCTTGTGCATTTTGTACATTTTTGATTCAAAACTATAGCATAGGTATTGAGCCTCGTTTCAATATCTTCTGAATGGCTTTTTTTATTTCTAAACGCAGACTTTTAAGTAATTCGCAATAGGTAAAAGGATATATATTTGCCTTGTGAGAAAATGGATTTATATAGTACTATTTTGTATTCACTCCCTGTCTTGGGCTCAAGAATACCAATTAAAAAGATTTGAGTATAATCAAAGTAATAGCGGTTTTACAACAAATACGGGATATCATTGGACACAATCCGAAAAAACAGGACGAGTTTGGGTATCTGGAAACTCCGGGATTTTTAGGTTTGATGGAAAAATATTTTACCCCTACAGAACGGTTGGACGAGCAAAGCCCATTTCATCCTTAGTTTATGATTCCAAAGACAGACTTTGGGCGAATAATTTCTACGGAGATATTTTTTATCTACAGAAAGATACTTTTATAAAGCATCCTTTTAGTCAAAAAAATAATGAGCTTACTACCTTTCAAAAACTAAACAATCGATTCTTCTTAAGAACCGAGCAGAAGATTTATGAAATCAACACGGAAGACCTGAATATTTCACTTATTGATTCCTTTTCACTTATTCGAACATTATTTTCCTACCAGAACAAAGTATATGGAATTTGCCAATACAATGATGAGTCAGTAAAAATAATTGATCTCGATTCTGGACAAGGGTTCAGCATAAATAACGATTTTGTAAACAAAAGTCGATGCCGTTTTTTACAAAGTCCTTCAGGAGATTATCTATTTTTTGAAGATGCGAATAAACTCATTTCCGTTACCAATTTTATTGATGGGAATGCAAAGGGTTTTATAGATATACCCTTTGAGGGTAAAATAAACTATGCCAGTCTAGTGGATAAACAATTGGTTTTATGTGGTCCTAATGGACTCCATTTTTTTAGTTTAGATGGTGTGTTTCAGAAGCAACTTTTGAATAAGACTCAAATCACTCATTTCGGAAAAGATTTAGAGGGTAATTATCTAGCTACTACCCATGGCAATGGACTCTTGTTAATTCCAAATATTCATGCTTTTTTATATGATTATAGTAAATATTTGGATAACGAATCGATTCTTAAAAGTATTTACAAAGATGATTATTTGATACATGCCACGAGTGCTGGGAAATTAATTAAACATCAGTTGACCAGCCATAAAATTTCAGTTTTGAATTTTGGTAAACGATGTGAAACGCTTTCTATTTCTTGGACCTCTAATAAGAAGAATCTTTTGGTTTATTGCGATCAACTCTATGAAATAGATTTTAAGTATTGGAAAATTATAAATAGCCACAATCTGTCATCCATTAAAAATATTTTAGCACTACATGACTACACTATCTTAGGAACTCGAAAAGGCTTTATTAAATGGGATAGGCAAAAATTAGAAGATAATAAAGAAATAGGATGGAATATCGATTTGTGCAAAGATGAACAGCGTCAAATTGTTTATATTTCAACTAAAAAGGGTATATTTATGTATCGTACGGAAAATAAGGTTGTTACGCAGATTTATTTTTCATCTTTAAAGAAGAGTGCTCCTACTAATTCACTAGAATCCTTGAGTTCATCCTTTTCTTTTTTACATAATAATACTTGGCTGAAAACCACTGATTTCATCACTCTTGATACCATTTATCATAGCAATACAAGAACCATTAATGCTTGTAAAACACTGAAAGATCATCTGTATGTATTTATGCCTACTGGGGTTATTCAACTCGATAAAAAATATCAATTGGTCAATCGTTTCTCCACACAAAATGGTTTAAATAGTCGCTTGAGCAAAACAGTATTTGAGAATAAAAATCAACTTATTTTTACACATAAAACTTCCATAAGCGTACTACCCATTTTAGAAACTCAAAAAAGGATTAAACCTGAGTTGAGTTTTCAGCCGATTTCAAATTTCAATTCTGAAAACAACCATTTTGTCTTAGCATTCCACCAAAATAATCTCCACCTAAAACTAGAAATCCACAAAGCCCTTAGGTTACGAGGTCAGTTTGAAATATTTTATCGACTTAATGAGGCTTCATTTTCATGGAAAAAACTAGAAGCTCCTTTAGACAATATTCAAGTAGATCGTTTGCCGATAGGAAAAGGTCAAATATTATTTAAAGCAGTGAACATAAATGGTGAAGAATCGGATGTCCTCCCAGTACATTACCAAGTAGATCCTCCTTATTATTTGCAATGGTGGTTTGTCTTACTAATTTTTGCTTTCGTTTTTTTTCTAATATGGAGAATTATTCTGTGGCGTGAAGGAATAATACGCAAAAAAGCATTGCTCAGACTTCAGAAAAAACAACTCGAAACTAGAGCCTTAAAAGCAGAGTTAACTGCTATTCGTTCTCAAATGAATCCACATTTTATTTTCAATGTTCTAACGGCAATTCAGGCAAAGGTTATAGAAGGTAAAACCAAAGAAGCTTATCAAAATATAGGTGATTTTGCAGATCTTATTAGAAATATCTTGGATAAATCGGGCAAGGAATATATTTATTTGAAAGAAGAAATTATTTTGATGCGAAACTATGTAGAACTAGAAAATTCTCGAGTGGAAATACCTGTGAAATTAATCATAATTATAGATGACTCTGATTTTTTTGATCATATAGAAATACCTTCTTTGCTGACACAACCCATGATTGAAAACTCGATTCGTCATGCCTTTAACAAAAGTGACCAAAATAAAATTATCGAAATTAAGACCCAACGATCTTCAAATGGATTTTCACTCACTGTATCAGACAATGGAAAGGGCTTCGGAAATGAAACTAAAAGAAAAGAAACACACCAACCATTTGCTCTGAAAGCTATAAAGAAACGTATTGAAAACATTTCTCAACAATCAACAAGATACCATATCGAACTCCAGACTTCTACTTCCGAAAAGGGTACTCGCCAGTCATTCCTATTCACTTTTAAATAATCCTTATGAAAGCCTTTATTATTGATGACGAAAAAGCTCCAAGACTGATTCTTAAACATCTTTTGGAAGAAATAAATATTGAAATTCTAGTTATAGGAGAATCCGATAATTTAATGGATGGAATAGATCAGATTAAGCAAAAACCAATTGATATTTTGTTTTTAGATATTGAAATGCCCAACCACACGGGCTTAGAAATATTAAATAAGTTTCAAGATCCGATAGATTTTGAAATTATTTTCGTCACCGCCTATAATCAATTTGCCATTCAAGCCTTTAAGTTGTCTGCATTTGACTACCTTCTCAAGCCGCTGAAAAAAAACGAGTTGGAAGATACGCTAAAGCGTTTAAAGAAAAGAAAGGGAAAAGACTTAATGAAGAAAAAAACAACCGTTTTAGAAACAAATTTAAATCCTTATGATAAGCCTGTTTATCTACTTAAAACTCACAAAGAAGAATACTTAATTTTAATTGACGAGATTATCAGTCTTGAAGCTGATGGCATGTACACTCATTTGATTTTAGAAAAAGAAACCATAACAGCCTCAAAGCCTCTAAAAGAAATCCTTGAAGATTTACCTACTCATTTTTTTCGCTCTCACAGAAGTTTTGGAATTAATCTCAAGCAAGTGCATATTCCTTTATCTATAAAAACCGAAGGAATACGAACGAATATCAACACCTACATTCCGCTATCGCAAAGAAATAAAACGAGTTTTTTGAATAAAATTAAAATGTTGATGATCAATACTCCGACAAAAAAAACAAAATAACTTTTTAAAATTTTAACAGCACCCTATTTGAGTCTTTAGGAATAGAGAGGTGATTTTTAAAGATTGGATAAAAGCAAGTTGGACTATACGGTTTGACCTCAATAAAAATGATTTACCGGCTTTTTCTATCAGAGACATTCAACACTATATAACAATAGTTTCTGATACGATTTATTTATTTCAAAGTTCCGAATTAACCCAACTCCATGAAAAATAAAAACCTAATTCAGAAAATCAGAAGTTTAGGCAAAATCGCAGCTTAATTTTTTGTCGAAGTATTGTTAAGGAAAAAGCTTTAAAAAAATAGGTCCATTTGTCATATAAAACGTTTGTCAAAACTCAAGAAAATACCCCAAATGTCAGTCTAATATGTAAAAATGTCAGACAAAACAGCCGAAAAAGCCATGGCACAGCCTTTGACTAAAAGCCACTGTATCGGAAAAAAAGAAAATCTGATACAAAGTATTTTAAAGTGTAACAAAAAGAAAACACCATACAATGAGTAAAATAATAGGAATTGATTTAGGAACCACAAATTCGTGTGTTTCGGTAATGGAAGGAAACGAACCAACCGTTATAGCTAACTCAGAAGGAAGAAGAACAACCCCATCTATTGTAGCCTTTGTAGAAGGAGGAGAAATTAAAGTGGGAGATGCAGCCAAGCGTCAAGCGATTACGAATCCAAAGAAAACCATCGCTTCTATCAAGCGTTTTATGGGAGAATCTTTTGATAATGTAACAGAAGAAGCTGGACGTGTGCCATACACAGTAGTAAAAGGAGACAATAATACACCACGTGTAGATATTGACGGAAAACTATATACTCCACAAGAAATATCGGCAATGGTACTTCAAAAAATGAAGAAAACAGCCGAAGATTATTTAGGAACATCAGTAGGAGAAGCGGTAATTACAGTACCTGCTTATTTTAATGATGCACAAAGACAAGCCACCAAAGAAGCAGGAGAAATTGCAGGACTAAAAGTTCGTCGTATCATCAATGAACCTACAGCCGCAGCACTTGCTTACGGACTTGATAAAACAGATGAAGATAGAACTATTGCAGTTTATGACCTTGGAGGAGGAACTTTTGATATCTCTATCCTAGAACTAGGAGACGGAGTATTTGAAGTAAAATCTACAAATGGAGATACGCACTTAGGTGGAGACGACTTTGACCAAGTAATCATCAACTGGTTGGCAGAAGAGTTTAAAGCAGAAGAAAACATGGATCTTCGCCAAGACCCAATGGCTCTTCAAAGATTAAAAGAAGCGGCAGAAAAAGCGAAGATCGAACTTTCGGCTTCTACGCAAACAGATATCAATTTGCCTTATATTACCGCTACAGCTTCGGGACCTAAGCACTTGGTACGTTCGCTTTCACGTTCAAAATTTGAGCAATTAGCAGATACATTGATCCAGCGTTCTATTGAGCCTTGTAAAAGAGCCTTAGATGATGCAGGAATGACTGCTAGCGATATCGACGAGGTTATCCTTGTAGGAGGTTCCACACGTATTCCAGCAATTCAAGATGTGGTGAAGAAATTCTTCGGAAAAGATCCTTCAAAAGGAGTAAACCCAGATGAGGTGGTAGCTATTGGAGCTTCTATCCAAGGTGGAGTGCTTACAGGAGAGGTAAAAGATGTATTACTTCTTGATGTTACCCCACTTTCTTTAGGAATTGAAACAATGGGTGGTGTTATGACAAAATTGATTGAATCTAACACAACCATTCCTACCAACAAATCACAAGTATTCTCTACAGCAGCGGACAACCAACCAGCCGTAGATATTCACGTTTTGCAAGGAGAAAGACCTATGGCAGCTGATAATAAAACAATCGGACGTTTCCAATTGGCAGATATTCCACCAGCAAGAAGAGGAGAACCACAAATTGAGGTAACTTTTGATATCGATGCAAACGGAATCTTGAAAGTAACGGCAAAAGACCAAAAAACAGGTAAAGAGCAACATATTAAGATTGAAGCTTCTTCAGGACTTTCTGATGATGAAATCCAAAGAATGAAAGCAGAAGCAGAAGCTAATGCCGATGCAGATAAGCAAGCAAAAGAAGTTGCGGAAAAAATCAACCAAGCTGATCAATTGATTTTCCAAGTGGAAAAACAAATGAGCGAATTTGGAGATAAACTTCCAGAAGAGAAGAAAAAAGAAATTGAAGATGCTGTAGCTGAATTGAAAAAAGCACACGAAGCAAAAGATCTTGCAGCTATCGATACTTCAATGGAAAAAGTAAACACAATCTTCCAAGAAGCTTCTCAGCAAATGTACCAACAACAAGGTGGTGCTGATGCAGGAGCACAACAAGGTCCAAATCCAAACGAGGGAGCTGATAATAAAGCAGACGACGTTCAAGATGTAGATTTTGAAGAAGTGAAGTAATACATTTACTAATCAACAATGTAAAAGAGGCTGTCCAAAAGTATTTTGGCAGCCTCTTTTTTTTGTTTTATTGTAGAGAAATGTATGTTTTTAGGGACAGATGAATTTATCTAGTACCTCAAATAATTTTAAAAAATATTATATAAAACTTTCTCAGTTAAACAGTTTTCTTCAAGGGATATATGTATAAGATTAGATCACTCTTACCTCCCAAAAACTCTCCCATCATTTTCAAAAATTTGATTTTTTTGGAGCAATGAATCCAGTCCTTTTTGGAAAACAGGTTTTACTTTACTAGTAAGGCGTCGGAATCCTATGATTTGTGCACTATTTTTTATGAGTTCCTCTGTTGGGAGACTCATTTGTTGTTGGAGAATATGTAAAATAACCTGTTCTATCTCCACTAAGGGGATTTGCTCTGGAGCACGGAGATCGTTGGTGCTTTCAGCGGTTCTAAACCCTTTGTAAAGGGCAGGATCTTGAAAGTTTTTCCAATAAATTATTTCCTCAGATTCCTGTGTAGTTATCCAGTTTTGTTTTTTGCAAATATCATGGAGGAAACGTTCCATTTTTGCCGTAAGTCTGAGGTCGTAGGCATTTAGAAGTCTGCGGTGGAGTAAGCTATGACAGATGGGTGCCTCCTGATGAAGTATTTTTTCAAGTTGATTGACAATTTTAGATTCGTTTTTCTTCAAATAAAAATCATCACTAGATAAATGACCTACTCGTAAATCGGTAGCTTTATACACTGCATTTTTGGGTTCTTCAACTGTTTTTTGTGTAATAGAAAATGCTGTTGAGGGATCTGTTTTATTGAGATCTTTTTCAGGATTTTCGATGAGATCTTGAAGTAATATACCTAAATCAGTCACTATTTTATCGGAATACAACCACCAGTCGGTACTCCAAATTCGGTAAATATTCCAATCTAATAGTTGAAGAACAGTTGGTTGAGTGAAATTTCGATCTCGAGCAGAGGGCGTTTTGAAAAAATTGGGTCCATCTGTTTGAATTCCCAGAATATAGGTATCAGTTTTTTGTGGATGCATCACCGCTAAGTCTATTTTAAAATCAGAATAACCGATATTGGTTTTTATTTTGTATCCTAAGTTTTCTAATTTTACGGCAATGTCTTCTAATAAAAAATCGTTGCCCGAAGTATCTTTTTTAATTCGATTAGAGGTTAAAGCAAATTTTCCTTTTTCGGCATATTCCAAAAAAGCCTTGATACCTGCTATCCCTTTCGATTTTGTTCTTTTAAGATTGATCTCTTCAGATTTCAGGGTAGAAAATACCACCATTTCATAGCGAGATCTAGAAACAGCAACATTTAATCTTCGCCAACCGCCTTCTCTATTCAGTGGTCCAAAATTCAAGGAAAGTTTCCCGTTTTTGTCGGGAGCATAGCCAATAGAGAACAAAATAATATCTCTTTCATCTCCTTGTACATTTTCAAGATTTTTGATAAACAAAGGCTCTTCGTTATTCCATATTTTTGTTTCCAATTCTGGATGATTTTTTAAGGCATCCTGAAGTAAATCTTCAATCAAATTCTGCTGAGTCATACTAAAAGTAACCACACCAATACTTCTATCTGGTAATGAAGAAGCGGCATATCTATCTAAAATATATTGTACAATAGCTTCCGCTTCAGCTCGGTTTTGTCGGGTTTTACCTTTGTCATAAAAACCATCTACGGGCATGTGTTTTACCTTGATGTTTAAATCATCTGGAGAAGGAAAAGTTTGCAAGCTATATTCATAATAGTGTGCATTGCTAAAAGCAATAAGACTTTCGTGCTTGCTGCGGTAATGCCAACGCAATTTTTTTGAAGGCATAGAAAGTGCAGAACAATCATCTAAAATGCTTTCTAAATCTTCTATATCGTTTAAATTTTCATCATACCTATTCGAAGAGAAAAAACTTGTGGGTGGCATCTGTTTAGGATCTCCAACTACCACCACATTTTGTCCTCGAGCCATGGTTCCTATGGCATCGCAAGTAGGTAGCTGAGAGGCTTCATCAAAGATTACTAGATCAAAAAGTTGCTCATCAGCCTTTAGGTATTTCGCCACAGAAAGCGGACTCATTAGCATACATGGATTGATGCGTGGAAGTAAATTTGGAATACGATCAAAAAGACGACGAATACTAATTCCTCTCCCTCTACTGCGAATGGCTTTTTGTAAAATTCCCATTTCAGAACTATTGGTAATTCCTTCTTCAAAATGAGGAATATTACTAGCTAGTTTAGCTTGTAATTCGGCAATGGATAGTTGCTGTAGATAACGTGTTATTTCTTGATATTTTCGAATCTTATTTTCATATAAATCCCCATTAAAGCTTGCAAGTGCTTCGTGGTTTTTTGGGATTAGTTCAATTAATAAGTAATGGATGGATTTTTGAAAAACCCAATGAAGATCTTGAGTAGGTACACCAGATTCGTAGTGAGAAATAAGTAATTGAAGTTCTTGGTTTATAGCTTTTTCTCTAATTTTTAACCATTGATTCCAAAGTCTTGTTTCAGAAAAATCTTCTTTCCAAAGAGTTGTAGATTCCACTAAATGATCTAGCCAATTAGTTTGTTGCTTAACCCAGTTTTTATCCAGGGAGCAAAGTGTAGTGAATGCTGAAAGGTTTTGTTGATATTGTTGATATAGTTCGTTTAATACTTCAAAGAATTGAGCATTTTTTCCTTCCCACAAAACCGATTTATTAGAGATTATTTCGGTGATTTTTTCTATAAAATTTCTGTCAATTTTATATTGATGAATCCAACTTTCAATCTGATCTTTAAAAATGGAAGTTTGGTTGATCGCTTCCGAAATTTGTTCCCAGTTTGTTTCTCTTTGTTCCCACCAGAAATCTAGCGTCTTAGCAAGGAAACTTTTTTCATCTTTAATCTTTTTATTTTCCTGTTGAAACAGCAATAATTTTTCTAAAAAGGCATCTGTTTCTTTTTCTCTTGTTAGAAATGGTTTTATTTCTTTTGTGATCTTTCTTTGAGCAAACCATCTAGGTAAAAACCATTTATTTTGGGCTATTTTCCACCTACTTAGAAGTTGATCAGCAGGTAATTCTAACCCAGATTCTATACAAAATTCACTTAATAGTTCTCGGGCAATTTTTTGTGATTTTTTCCCATAGGGTAGGAGTTCAGAAAGTTTATCGAGGGTTTTATGATCAGAGAAACAGTCTGAAATTGCATTCGGAAAAGTTGAAATTTGGGGAATATTTTGGGCAAAAATCATAAAATTATCCAAAGAATCTTTTGTCCAGTTTCCTTCAAATAAATTGTTGAGGATTTTTATCTTTTCAGAAAGAGCTTTTGCATCGTTTTCAATTGATGAAAGCATTTGTTCCCATGTAGTTTTAGAGATATCTGGAGCTATTTTATGAATTCCAAATAATGAATGATCTGCAGGGTGTCCTGTTTGTTTTCCAATTGTTTGAATCTCTTCAATAATTTCAATCCATTCATCATAATTTTTCTCGGTTTTGTTCTTCAAAAAATCGGAAGTAAAAGGAATTCTTTCTAAAACATTTTTAAGGCTTAATGCTTCTGAAAATGCTTGAAATAAGGAGAAACCAATGGGATGTTTTTGGTGAAGGGCTTGTTGGTATGCTTGTAAATCAAATTTTAATTCGGCAAGTTTTTCCACCTGAGTTTTAAATTCTTCAGGACTGGTTTTTTTTACCACTTCAGTGGTTTCTTTTAGTTGTTGTAATACCGCCGATTTTTTCACTTTATCAGAATGTAATTCTAAGCAAAAAGGAGCTAAGCCAATATTTTCAAGTCTTTTTTCTACCACTGAAAGTGCTGCCATTTTTTCGGCAACAAAAAGAACTTTTTTACCTTGATACAAGGCATTGGCAATCATGTTAGTAATCGTTTGTGATTTCCCAGTTCCTGGAGGTCCGTGAAGAATAAAACTTTCTCCATGTGTGGCTGCATAAATTGCTTCAAGTTGGGAAGCATCTGCGGGTATAGGAAGTAGAAGTTCTTGGGCTTTTTTTGCATTATAATCTAAAGAAAGAATTTCTTGATTAGGTTTCCATTGCAATTGATTTTTTACCAGAGAATCTACCACTTTGTTTTGGGTAAGTTTTTGTGCATGATGATGAATATCATTCCAAAGCATAAACTTATTAAAAGAAAAAGTTCCTAAAAAATTCACCTCTTCCACTTGCCATCTTTTCTGATCCAAAATTCCTTGGCGGATAATAGAGAATACCTTTTTTACATCAATACCGCTTTCATCTTTCGGAAGTTCTTCTAGTCCATGTATATCGATATCAAAATCATAACGAAGCATTTCCAAAAGGGTAATATTCATCATGGTATCTTCCTCTCTCGTTCGAACAATATATCCTGCTTTGGCACTTTTTCTCACCATCTCAACAGGTACCAATAAAAGAGGAGCAAAACGAGCTTGTTCGCTATTTTCTGTTTCATACCAGCGCAAAGCACCTATGGTCATAAACAAGGTGTTGGCTCCATTTTCTTCTAAGGAAACCTTTGCTTTACGGTAAAGAAATAGAATGCTTTTTTCAAGTTCTTTAGGACTTTGGTAGGTTCTTATTCTATTAATTTCCTGTTCTTTTTGTAGAAGAGAATGAATAGATTCTCGTTTACCGAGAGCTGGGAAAATCCCTTTGGTATCCATTGGTGGAATCCATTCTTCGGGTTTAGGAAAGAGTGTATATTCTTTTCCATCGGCAAAACCATCTTCTATTGTGTCTATATCCACGGTAAGTAACTGTAAAACAGATCGTGTGGCACGTATATTCAGAAGGTTGTTTCTAAGTGAAAGGTCAAGTAATTTTCTTTCCCATAAGTCTTGTCGAGAAAAAGTTGTTTTTTGTAAAGAATCTAAGTTATGAATTTCTAGTTTTTCTGGAGCTTCATGATAAAGGGAATCAAAATCCTCTTCTTTTTCTGGTAGAACTAACTGGTAACCTTTGTCTGATAATATTCGTTGTGCAATAGGACGAATTCCTGCCAATCGAGCTCTTTTAATATCTACAAAATATTCAAATTCGGCTTCTTTTTTAAAGGTATCTTTGGCAATCTCGATGGCTTCTTCAAAAGCTTGTTGATTTCCGTCTGTGAGGGTTGTTGTTTCTAGAAGGAGTATTTCATGAATCCCATCGGCAATTCTATTTTCAATCAGGCTACTGTCATCATTTACGGCATCTGGAAAAAGAGTGTCACTTAGCCAGACTCCCAAATAAGCATGTCCTTTTTTGAAGATTAAAATAGGGTATAATCCTATAGCTTCTAAGCAACTGGAGAATAAAATAGAAGTGTCTAAACAGGTCCCCATTTTGTGTTCAAAAATCTGATCTGCAGTACGAATTCTTTGTCCTTGCCACTCAAAACTTATGGGCGGATTTACATAAGTGATTTTTAGTTCTTGAAGTGCTTGGAATACAGCAGCAATTTGCTGTTTAACATGGTTTTTATTTTTTTGCTGATACCCGTCCAAACTCGGGTTTTTTGTCCATTCTTTAATAATCTGTGCCGTTCTTCTTTGTACTTGAATGATAGCTGGATGATTGGGCGTAACAAATGCAGCAATAATTTCTGGGAAAATATGAGCTCCAGACCAATAATCATAGGGGAGAACCTCAATAGGATAATCTCTACGAATCCATCGTCTGTCTCCTATAAAGATCTCCAAACGCATTTCTTCTTCTGTTTTTTCGGTAAGTGAAACAAGGGTTTCCTTGTTAAGAGAAATAGGTGGTAAACTTACTTCAACAGGGATTTCTGGGGATAATTTGGGAATAGAGAGTTCTATGGCTGAAAATAAATTTCCCGAGGATTCGAGACGTATCAGAATGTTTTCATGAGGTTCGTTTTCAGTGTTTTCTAGGGTGAATTTCTGAATGAGTTCTATTTTGTTTTGAACAATCGCAAAATTCACTTTTTCTATATACTGAAAATCTACAGTAAATTTAGAGCTCTGAACGTATTCCATATTGATAATTTATTGAAGAAAAAATTATTAATGAATATTCAAAAATAAGGTATTTGGATGGATAAAATACAAAAGAACTACTTAGTTTTCACCCCAAAACTTCCACCATTTATTTGTGAGTTTTGAATCTTCTTCTATTTCTGAAAGAATATCTATGAGGTGATTAAGTTGATTCATCGGAATTATATGAGTTTCAAAAACAGTGTTTGTGCTACTATGCTTTCTAGATCCGCTTCTAGAAAGAGCAAAACAATTATTTTCTTTATCAATCATTTTAAGACCAAGACCAAATTCTATTTCATGTTCATAAAACAACATAAATTCCTCTACCGTTTCTAGCTTTGGCGATTTTCTTTGCCAATAATATGCACGAATACTACCTAATTCTAATGGTTTTTTATTATTTCTGAAAGTATGTAATAGGGTAATTAATTCCTCAAAATTGGGGTCTGTTTCAAAAGTTAGTACAAAGTGAGTCATTTCACCAATTTGCCTATACTGTGAAATATTTTTAGCAAAATCCTTTTCTGTATGATTTTTTACAATATCATACAGGAGATTCTCTAATTTTTGTTGATTTTTTAGCTCTAATTGAATTCTGGTTTGCCTCATCATATCATTTGTAAATGTTTTTTATTGAATGCTCAATTTTACTGACATTATAGGCAGAAAAAAGTGCTAATAATCTTAAACTCCATGTTAGTAATAACTCTATGTATCTATTGATTTTTATTATGTTATCCTCAATGAAAATATAAAATTTATACATAAATAAAATCCAAATTATTACGGTGATAAGAACACATATAATTAGTAAAGTTTTGTACAAGATTTTTTTGGTTGATTGATTAAGAGATATCAGTAAAACATAAAACAATGGAAAAGGAACAATGAAATGTCTTAATACTAAAAAAATAAAACCTATTCCGAATTTTTCATCAAGTAAATATCCTAGTCCTTTAAAATAGTTTTCACCGAAATTTGAGAAATTGTTTTCTAGAAAATAGGATGAAAAAAAATAAAAGAATATGAAGAATATTAGTCCTGAGAGTATCTTAATTATTTTTTCCATTGTTATCATTTAAATTCCGAAAACGTTCTATTTTCTTTTGTAATTTATCAAAAAATGGTTTTTGATTTTCGAAGCTATATCCATTTTTTGTCATCTTTATATAATAATTTTTAGTTTCAATGATTAGTTCTGTTTCTTTAATGTGGTATTCTTTAAGCCAATAAATACCAAAATATCGAGCATTTTTTATCGAGACACCTAGTTTTAACAAAAGCCACATAGGTGAAAATGGAAATGGATTGACTAATTCATTGCCTTTTGTCAAAATAATATTTTTAATTTCTCCGTAATGAATAGGAATAGTGAGTAATTCATTGGAATAATTAGATCTTAATAATAATCCATTTTCGAATAGCTCAAAGCTGCATCTTGAATTTATTTTGAGTGCTCTATCAGTATGGATTTTGTTTTCAAATTTTTTAATATAATAAAAAGAGCTACTTGATACTTTTGTTATATCAAATCTTTGTTTAATTGGTAAGCCAATTAATTTTCGAATTTGATAATCATAAGTTTCTTTTTCTCTTAGAATCATGTTGGAGAACTGTGTAAGGTGTTTTGTATTGGAGTTTATACAGATATTGCTAAAATACACTTTTAGAGCATATCAACAGTTTTAAAATATTTGATTTTGTTAATAATTTCCAACTTAAAATTCATTCAATCATAGTTTTATGCCATTTGCTTTGTTAAATATATCCATATATTTTGTTTATTTTTCGGAGTTTTTCGTTGTAGAATATCTCTTATCCTCCTGAAAAGTCAGAACAAGCTCTGGAATTAAAATTCCTCCCGACTTTTCGGGACAAGCTATTGAAGGGGGGAAGGGGGATGTTGCATCTTGTTTCATAATCGAATAGCATTTCTTTAGTTTCTTTTTATAGGTGTTTACTTTGTGTAACATCCCCCTTCCCCCCTTCAAAGGGGGCTTATAACAGTGAGTAAATTAGCACCATAAATAGAATTATTAGTGCATTTTTTAAAATCACCACAAATTTTTATCCAAACTTCGGTATTGTATGGCTTCGGCTAGGTGAACTACTTCAATGTTTGGTTTGCCATCTAGGTCCGCTATGGTTCTAGAAAGTTTAATGATTTTGGAATGTGCTCTTGCAGAGAGATTAAATTTTTGCATGGCTTGTTTGAGAAGTTCTTGCCCATTTTCGGGTATTTCACAAATTTGCTCTATCATTTTGGCATTCATTTCGGCATTACAATGCACTTTTTCCATGTTCTGAAAACGATGAGTTTGGTGTTTTCTTGCCTCAACAACTCTTTTTCTTATTTCGAGACTGGTTTCAGAAGTTTGTTTGGAAGCCAGTTCTCCATAATCTACTGGGACTACTTCTATATGCATATCTATTCGATCTAAAACAGGACCTGAAATTTTTCCTAAATACCGCTGGACAATATTGGGAGCACATTGACAATCTTTTGTGGGATGGTTATAATATCCACAAGGGCAGGGGTTGATTGCGGCTATCAGTACAAAACTACAAGGATAAGTGACCGAGAATTTTGCCCGTGAGATATGTACTTCTCGATCTTCAAGGGGCTGACGCATCACCTCAAGTGCAGATTTGTTAAATTCCGTCATTTCATCTAAAAAAAGAACGCCATTGTGAGCTAAAGAAATTTCTCCCGGTTGAGGATAAGAACCTCCGCCAACTGTAAATTACAACACTAAATGAGAATAAAACGCTGATTTTAGTACTGTATTTACAAAAGAAGGTAGGAATACAGAGTAGAAACCAACCAAAACTAAGGTGAAATTTTAAAAGTGGATGAGAATAATTACGAGAAACAACAGAAATTTAGATTTGTCAAATTTCAATTTGACCGATAATATTATTGATATTCAAAGAATAGACAATGATGACTTAGAGGAGGATCAGTTAATCACTGATTTTAGAACATTTTTTGAAGTTAAGATCGAGGTAATAGAATATAATTATAGAGGTGTAAATTTTATTATTGATTTATACGGGAGAAAGCATAAATTTTGTCCTCCTTTTATTTTAATGAATTATGATAGGTCATTAGAAATAATTAATATTAAGGAGATTTCAACAATTGACGCTAGTATTACTCAAGTATTTAAAAAGTATTGTATTGATTTAGGTATCAAATTTATTGAATATAAATATGAAGATTTTAAGCATTCTAATGAGTTGCATAATTCAAATTTCCTATTAAAATATAAAAGACCTGGATATGGATTTGATTATAATAGGATGAGTATTGTTAATAAGACATTACGAGAACATAAATCGTTAACTATTCAAAATATACTTGATTATTCAGTGAAAAATGAAGATAACAAGATATTACTTTTATATACTATTTGGGTAATGATCGTTCATAAGAGCATCTTATTTGATTTTAGTACTAAATTAAGTATGAAAACAAAAGTATATTTGTAGTAAAACAGATAAATATGGAAGATAGAATTTATATAGAACCAGGGTATAAAGTGTTGTATAATAATAAAAAAGCAATCATAACACGAATTATTGATATAGAAAAAGTTATGATTGAAGAAGTAGAATCAGGTACCATACAAACTGTTCCTATTAATGATTTATCTACTCATACTAAATCTAAAAAAACTCCTTTTCAAAGAGATGCGTTAACTGAAAAAGAATGGAATACTGCACAAGAAAGATATCAAATTATTAAACCTATTATAGAAGATCGCAGCAATACAAATTTAATCGAAGAAATTACTCAAAAACATAAGGTTAGTCAATCCACTATTTATAGATGGATTAAATCTTTTGACACCACTGGTTTGGTTTCTTCTCTTGCTAATAAAAGGCGTACAGGAGGAAAGAATAAGAGTAGGCTTATGGAAGCTCAAGAAGATATTATTCTCAACAAAATAAATTCTGTTTATCTAAATAAATCTAGAAAATCAATAACTAAAACGATAAGAGAGATTCAGTTAACTTGTAACGAGCTTGGAATTAAGTCGCCTCATCCCAACACTATACGCAATAGGATAAAGAGTTTATCTAATGAACTTACATTAAGAAAGAGGTTTGGTCACCAAGAAGCAAAATTCAAATATGAACCCATTAGAGGATCATTTCCTGGAGCAGATTACCCTTTATCTGTTGTACAAATAGATCACACTCCTGTAGATATTATACTAGTTGACCATGAATCAAGAAAACCATTATCTCGACCTTGGTTAACGCTGGCTATTGATGTCTATAGTAGGGTTGTTTTAGGAATTCATTTATCATTTGAAACACCAGGAGCATTAGGCACTGGAATATGTATTGCAAATGCAATTTTACCGAAAGAAAAATGGTTAGAAGATAAAGGTATAGAATCTGATTGGCCATGTTGGGGTATCATGAAAAAAATACATGTTGATAATGCAAAAGAATTTAAAGGAATAATGCTCAAAGACGCCTGTGTTGATTATGGTATAGAGTTAGAGTTTAGACCAATTGGATCACCTAATTATGGGGGACATGTTGAAAGGTTACTAGGAACTTTTGCTAAAGAGATACATAATTTACCAGGGACAACATTTTCTTCTAGTGCGGAAAGAGGGAGGTATAATTCTAAACAAAATGCATCTTTCACACTTAAGGAATTTGAAAAATGGTTAGTTACTTATATTACAAAGGTATATCACAATAAGATCCACTCGACAATAAAAACTACTCCTATTAACAAATATAGAAAAGGTTTATTAGGTAGTGAAGATCAAAAAGGAACAGGGCTTCCATTCCGTCTAAATAACGAAAGAAAAGTAAAGATTGATTTTCTTCCAGTAGTACAAAGATCTGTTCAAGAATATGGTGTTTTAATTGATCATATTTATTATTATGCAGACGTTTTAAGACATTTTATTCATGATACAAATCAAAATGGTCAAAAAGTAAAACATAAATTTAAAAGAGACCCAAGAGATATTAGTTTAATCTATTTTTTTGATCCAAATTCAAAAACATACTATGAAATTCCATATAGAGATACATCATTACCTTCAATCTCAATTTGGGAATACAGAAACATTGTTTCAAAATTAAAGGGGAACCAAATCGAAGTCAATGAGAATGCAATTTTTGAAGCGTATAGAGAATTGAATAGTATTGAAGAAAAAGCTATTAGAGAAACTAAACATAATAACAAAACAATAGAAAAAACTATTGAAAATATAGATAGTAAAGATCCAGTTGATGATATAGAATCTTCTGAAGATACTGAACCTGACATTACAATTACACCTTTTGAAGATATAGATGATGAAGCATATAACTGAAAGAACCAAAACGTTAATATTATCTTCTAGTGATTCCGAACGCATTGAAGCCATTAAAAAGTTCAAATGGATTGGTTATACTGAAGCTAATAATATTTTAGATAAAATGGAGGATTGCATGAACTATCCAAATAACCACAGAATGCCTAATATACTTATTGTAGGTGATTCTAATAATGGTAAGACTGCTCTTCTAAATCGTTTTAATATGAAAAACGAAGCATTTATCTGTGAAAAAACAAATAATTTAATAAATCCTGTTTTATTAATTCAAGCACCACCCGAACCAGATGAGCGTAGGTTCTACAATGCTATTTTAGAAAAACTATTTGCGCCTTCTAAGACATCTGAAAGGTTAGACAGTAGACAAAATAGAGTTATAAAACTATTACAAAAGTTAGAGGTAAAAGTTTTGGTTATTGATGAAATACATCATGTTTTAGCTGGTACTCCTAAAAAGCAAAGACTTTTCTTAAATGTTTTGAAGTATTTATCAAATGAGTTGAGGATACCCTTAGTATGTGCAGGAACTAAATTAGCATTCAATGCGATACAAACAGACCATCAATTGTCAAATAGATTTGAGCCAAACATTTTAAGAAGATGGAAAAACGATTTAGAATTTAAAAGACTCTTATTAAGCTTTGAAAGGATTTTACCTTTAAAAAAAGAATCTGGATTAGTACAAAATCACATTTCTAGTAAAATACTATCAATGAGTGATGGTTTAATTGGAGAAGTATCAAAAATACTAGAATTGGCTTCGATTTTTGCTATTGAAGATGGCTCTGAAAAAATCACAATCAAAGTTTTAAATTCTATTGATTATACAACACCATCAAATAGAAAAAAAGCATTTTTCAACAATGGTCTATATTAGGAATCTTAAGAAAAATATATTCCCATTCTATATTCCTCCATATGAAGATGAATTATTCTCTTCCTGGATTTGTAGATTATCTTATAATCATGGAGTTAAAAGTAGGACATTCATTAAGAACTATATCTTGGATAGTAACCCTAATATATGGAATCGTGATGTTGACTTAATGCCACCTAGTTATCTTAAAGATTTAATTTATAATCACACGCTACTTTCTAAAGAAAAAGTTGAGAACTTATTCTTATCAAAGTATATTGGGAAATCATTTTATAAAATTTCTTCAACAACAAAAAATGTATTGGCATTAGGTGTCAATCATAGACAACGAAATCGGTTTGGGTTACAATGTTGTATTTTATGTCTAAGAGAGTCTAACCCATATTATAAAACATCTTGGAGATTACTAACAACTATTGTATGTATAAGACACAAATGTTTATTAATTGATCGCTGTCAATTATGTGGATCTCCAATAGCATTTTACAGGGCTGAATTTGGAGGTAATCAAAGTGTTTTAGACAATGATTACAAACAATTGTACAATTGCTATCATTGTGGTTGTAAGATAGAAGATTTTGAACCAAAATACGTATCCGATTTTAATTTAAACTATCAAAAAGAAATAAATGAAATATTAACTATCGGTAAATATAAAAATGAATCTTCTATTCTTTATATTAATGTTTTGTTCCTTCTGTCACGAAGGTTAACATCTGATACAAAGGATAATAGGTTAAGAAATGGTGTTAACGAAGTCTTGAATGTAATATTTTTATTCAACAAAGAAGAAATGAAATTCTGGTCAGTTGAACAAAGAAGTCAAATATTTCCATTCGTACATAATTTAATTCATAATGAATATCATACTTTAAAATATATATTTAACGAGTATTTTATTATTAAAGCCCGAGTAATAAATAATGATTGGATAATCCCTTCATATTTAGATTCCCTTTTTTATGCTCCTTTTACGAATAAAAGTAAGTAAATACTTTTCCAAATTCTTGGTTAATAAATCGAGAGGAATATTCTTTTTGATATTTATTGATTTTAAAACTATTAGACCATACTTTTTTAAGATATCATCAAATTTATACTCTTTATTTTTAGATGATTTATTGGAGTAATAATATTTAGGAAAATTAATGATTCCGTTCATACTTTCTAAGAAGTTTTTGACTTGAAGAAAAGTTTGCTTGTTATTTGAGTATATAGAATGACTTAAATACACCACTCCCATCCTTTTTTCTGAGGTTTTGTGGATCAAAAAGAAATCATAAGACTTTTCTTTTACTTTTAATCGTATTTTTAGGATTATATACTTTCCCTCATGAATTAAGATTTCATAAGGTGTATCTATAATATTATTACTCATGTCTAAATCGAATTCAAAAGTTAAATATTTAACTCCTATAATATAATTTAGACTTTTTAGTTGAGTAAACATTTCTCTGTAAAAATTCTCATCAGTGTTTTTAGGGTCATATGAAATACTATTCACCCCTTGAATGGCTGAGCTATTACTTCTATTATTAGAACTTATTGCTAAAGATTCTACCAGAAAATCATTTATTTTTTTTAACTCATGTTTATTTAAGCTTTTCTCTTTATCAAGAATATCATACTCAGGAACTGAAGAAAAAAAAGGAATGTCAATCTTATTAGGTATTGATTCTATTTTTGAGTTTATATCGTTATAATCATAATCATATTGCTCTTCTGATTTAATAGAATCATTATAGCTAGGAAGGGTCAGAATATAACCTTTCACTTCATCATTTAAATATTGATCTACAACTCTAGGATCATTAATATTCAAAAACATCATTTTGTTTTTTTTGAACAATGGGTATTTAGATTTAACAGAATCGATAGAATATACTATATATTTATTTTCTGAAATTTTTTGGGCTTTAACTTCAATATCAAGTGGTCTATCAAAAGGAAACTTATAGATAATTTCACTTTCAAATACACTGTTATTAAATCTATAATTTTTTCTGTAATTAGTTAATACCTCATAAAATTTTATTAATGAGTGATTAAGAATATCTCTTCCTGATTTTTCATTTTCATTATTTATGTAGTTGAACTTAACCAAATGAATAACGTCATTTGTATTGATAATTTTTGAATTAAATAGATACAAATCTGAATCACCTTGCCTGTATATACCATTATCATCTTCATTAACATAATGTAATAAATACGTTATTAACTTAGTGGATTTATAATAAAAGAATTGAGCTATTAATGCCGTTGAGATGTAGAATAAATTACCTTTGGTACTAGATAAATGATAATATCTATTTTTACAGGTATCTGACAGAATTGTACCATAAAAGAAAGAATCATCATGATTTGCAACATATTTATTTCCCCATCTCTCTATCTTTAGAGTATGTTTTGATATATGTATACTTTCTTCTAATAGATTTGTTTTGACATTTTCACCTTTTGAATTAAATATATTTCCTAAACGGAGAGTAACTAAATTTTCTTCAGGCACATATACTGATATTCGATTTTTTAGATTCCAATTATTAGTATTAAAAAAATCGGGAGCTTTAGTACTAATAAATTCTAGACAACGAGATCTTTCATCTTGATTATCATATCTAACTTTTTCAAAATTAATCAATAACCAATAATCATATTGATTAACAGAAGCTTTCTGTAGCTCGATAATTGGTTTTTCTTTCATAAAGTGAGAATTTTAAAATGAATAATCTATTTAATGATTTTTTTAGGATAGAGCAATAAAGAGGGCTTTTGAAAACCCTCTTTCTGGAAGTTACTGTTTGTCATTAATGTCTATTCTAATATTCTCTCTGAGTTTTATATTTGAATGAATGAAGTTTCTACTTGCTAATAATCTTGAAACCTCATTATAAACCTGTTTTTCTCTTTTAGTATCTTTTATTGTAATGATTAAAGTGAAATCTTGATTTAAAATCTCTCCATCTTGAACTGCGAGGTTTTCAGCAAAATCTCGATATTCTCCTTTAACCTTTAAGAACCATTTTAGATTTCCGTTTAAAGAATCTCTTTTTCTTGCAGGCTTCATTTCATCTAAATTTACTGAGTATTTTTTTATCGGTTGATATTTCTTTCCATAGTTTAGAAGAAGTCTTTCCTTTGCATATTCACTAGTGTAGTCTTTTTTGAATTTAGCTCCATAATTAGATTCTAAAATCACATTCTGAGGATCTTGAGGTCCAATTGGGTTTAAAATAGTCGATTTGGTAACATCACGATTTTTTATGTTTTCATATGTTCCAAATTGTATTTTCAGATTAGACTGGCAATATTCAGCGCCCTGTTTTTCTCTTAAAATTGGTTGTGTTACAGCTGTTATTCGTATCTCTCCATAATAATTACCATCTTCATCTTTCAAACTATCAGGAAAAGGAAAATCTAATATTTCAATAAATTCACCTTTGTTAATATTCTCCTGTAAAATTAATGTTATTTCATGAGGATCATTATATATAATTTGATCAGCAGACTTAGGTAAACCAAATCCCATCTGATTAATTCTTTCATTCGAATTAAGAGATAAATTAGTAGGGTAATTAGCAGAGTGAATTGCAAGGCCTTTAAGTAATGTAGGATTGAACTCTTCATTGATGTTAAAATCTAACTCAGCTAATAAAGCTGTAACTCTTGGCGTTGAAAAACTGGTACCTACCATTTGAGAAACCGAACCATCTGGAGTTATAACATTAACTCCATTAGGAATTATTCGACCATTTGCCGTACCTGCGTTTCCTCCAAATGATACTAAATCAGGTTTTATTGTGTTTGCTGGTCCAGGACCAATTCTGGAAAATGGTGAGGGGTGATTTAATTCTGCTAAATCTTGATTATTTTTACTATGAGTAATTGATCCTACCACAAGAGATCTAATAGAATCACCTGACTTCGCCACTCTACTTTTGGGATAGCCATCTTTGAAATTAGTGCAATTCCCAACTGATTTACATATAACTACATCGTAATTTAATTGAATTTCATCTAAAGCTTTACCGAAGTCAGAAAATTCATTTAAATCAGATTCAGATATTGTTCCCAAAGATAAATTCCATATTTTTATATGACTATTATCTTTTATTGCATTCCTAATATTTTCGACCAACTCATCTTCATGAATATCTTCTCTGGAAGTATCTGGAAAAACTGTCGCATCAAAAATCATACACCCCGAAGCATTTGTCCACTTATTATTTTCTAATTCATCTCCGTAAACAATTAAACTTGATACACAAGAGCCATGAAATTGGTTGATAAAATCCTCAGGGTATGAAGAGTAGTTTTTGTTTAATAGCCATGGTTTTAGAAATTTATTTCTTGCAACCCCAGAATCTAAAACACCAACAATTGGATAGACTTTATTTTCATCAGGAATTTTAATATCAATTTCATTTTGACTGTTTAAAGAATCCATACTAAGTGAATACCTAGGCATTAATGTTATGGATTCTATAGCTTCAAATTCCTTTATTGAATCTAATTGAACTTTAGAAATATCACTAAGTTTAAAAATTATTAAACCAGAAGAGTAGTTTACTTTCTTAATTTTTATCCCTTGTTTAATGCAAAAGTTCTCAAATAATTGCTTGACTGCTTCATTAATGTCATAATTTAAGAAATCAATTAATGATACTTTAATTGTTTCAGCTTGATTTAAATCAATAATAAATGGTTCAAAAATTTGAATTGATTGAACAGCAGATATTCCTTTTGGATTTAAAGAATATTGATTAATGTTCTTACGAATAGCTTTACAATCTTGGAGATTATTTACTTTTACAATTGCACTATTTGAACCTATAAAACCTATTATATTGTTTTTAGTTTTTTCTCCATAAAACAATTTTTGAATATCAGCTCTATGAGACTTCGCAATGGCATCATCATTAATATCAATTTTTAATGTAACTGGAATGAAGGCTCTCTCTTTTGGCCTATTTTCAAATGCATTATCAATATTCTGTATAGATGATAATAAGTGCTCAACTCTTTGTGTAAGTTGATCTCCAGATAACTGCCATTTTGGAGGGGTTTTATCTCCTCCTCCCTCAACTCTTCGCTCATCAATTTGCGTACGTTTTTGGAAAAGCTTGATTGGTAATTTTTTTTTGTTCATTTTTTAATAGATTTATTCGTTATTAATTGCGTTACGGACCTGTCTAATTGATATATTTAGATATTCAGATATATGCTTTTGAGTAATATTACACTCACTTAAAAAACATATAAACTCTTCGGTATTATATTGGTTATTATTTTGATATTTAAAAAATTCACAAAATATTTCTTCATAATTAAAACTTGTTTTATCAATTATGGAATTATAATAAGTACTGTTAATAATTTTAATGATTTCAGAATGGGATAATGTCTTGAAACAATTTGATAATGTTTCAATTTTTTTATCATCAATATTTTCATTAAAATCATCAATTTTATTTAAATATTCTTTTATCAAATATTTAATTTCATTAACATCAGGTTTGCTAACATGTATCGTTTTCTCAAATCTTCTCCAAATCGCCCGATCTAGTAATTGTTCATGATTTGTTGCTGCAATTAATATCCCGCTATGTAAAAAATCATCGATATTTTGAAGTAAACTATTAATAACTCTTTTTAATTCACCTGTTTCATTATTATCATCTCTAGCCTTAGCTATGGCATCAAATTCATCAAGAAAAAGTATACAAGGTTTGTTCTTTGCATAATCAAACAATCGCCTAATGTTTTTTGCTGTATTTCCTAAAAGAGAAGATATTAAAGAATCAAATCTTGCGATTACAATGGGGATATTTAATTCTTTTGCAATATGCATTGCTAAAGTTGTTTTTCCACATCCAGGAGGACCATATAATAATAGAGATAAATTCATCTCAAAACCTTTACTTTGAATTTGATCTTTTGATCTTATTAAAGAAAGAAAATTATTGATTGGCTCTTTCAAACTAGGAGAAATGTTTACGTCTAAATCAATATTGTCAGGTAAAATTACATCAGCTATATTTAACCTAGTGTCGTTATCAACAGGAGCTTCAAATAACTCATCTTTAAATACTGGTAGGTTATGATGTCCATTAATGGTTGCCAGGATTTTCTCTGCCAATTTAACTTCACCATTCTCTTTTAGCTTGTTTGCTAAATGTCTTGAATAACTTAAAACTTTCTTGTTATCATTTTTAAGACTTCCTTCTATTATTTTGATTAACTCTGTATACATAGTTGCTTTTTTAATACTTCACAATGCAAATATATACAAAAATCGTATTAACGTGCGTTATTTTGTTATATTTACATCGTTAATCGTGATTATTCTACTAAAAATCGTAATATTTTACACTTATTTGGTTTATTTGCAAATGTTAAGAATTAAGTCTTATTAAACGTTCGTTTTATGAGACAGAGTGGAATTATTCAATTTTCTAATCAAACCTGTCTTTTTTATTGTCTTTTTTATTAGTTTCGTAAATAATAGTTTTATGAGACATATATAAGAAATTGTATGAAGGTTGGTTATGCAAGGGTAAGTCGCCCAGGACAAAATTTAGAAACTCAAATTACATTACTGAAAGAAGCTGGTTGTAAAAAAATATTTTCGGATGTTGCAAGCGGTGTAAGAGAAGATCGAGAAGGATTGAATCAAATGCTTTCCTATGTTAGAAAGGGTGATTTAATTATTATCTATAAAAATGATAGAATCTTTAGATCACTTAAGAATATGGTTGATTTAATTGAGAAATTGGGAAAGATGGAGGTTAACTTTAAAAGCTTAACAGAACCTCAATTCGACACTACTTCAGCTAATGGTAAGTTCTTACTTCAGATTTTTGCTTCGGTGGCCGAATTTGAAAGGAATTTAATCAGTGAACGGACAAAAGCTGGATTAGTCAATGCTCGTAAAAGAAAAAAACATTTAGGTCGTCCAAGAGGTTTTAAAAAAGAGACCTTAGAGAAATATAATTATGCAAATCATCTTTATAAAAATATGAACGTGCCAATAATTGAAGCTTGTAATAAAGCAAATATCAGTAAAGCTACATTTTATAGAGTCGACAAACAATCAAATTAATAATGTTATTTATGGAAGGAGAAATTACTAAAATTGAAAAGGAAACAGGAATGATTTACGTTTCAACTGATTCAGGAGATTCTATTTTTGAAATGATTTCTGATGATAATTTATCTGTTGGTGATAAATTGTATTGGAGAGAACATAATCCATTTGGAGATTGTATGGTTACGAATTTAACTACTGGAGAGAAAATAGGAGTATATTTTCAAGACCATTAAATAGATAACTGGTTATTGAAAAAGTCGTTATAAAAAAAGAGACTACCCTTTTTTTATCGAATAGTCTCTTTTTTGTTAGGATATTTCTGAGTAACAAGGTAAATTGTATTTAACATATTCATCAAATTCTAACAATGAGTTTGGGTATTCCTGAATGAATAAGTACAAACTTCCTTTTGGTTTTTTAAAGTCCTTAAAAACTTTGTTATGTAAAACCTTTTCTTGAGTCTTATACTGTTTTATATAATCATTGTGATTGTCTATATGAAGTTCTCTTTTTTGTATTTTTGGAACGATATTATTGACACAGCAATGATAGTTGAATCTTTCAGGATAACTTCTAGAGTTACTCAAAATTGACTTAGGTAATAATATTATAGGTTTACCTTTATAATATGGAAGATGCATTTCTTTAACTTTCCAAATAAAGTTCTCTTGACAAAAATATTTAACCTTATAAGGTTCAGTTGTAATTCCATATTTTTTACACTGGTTTAATGTAAATTCAGCAAAAATATCTTTAGCAATATCTGAAATAATATCAGACATATTGTCTTGACCAATACCTTCAACATTTAACAATATATGTCTCGCTTCATGGGTAATCGTAATATTATTTTTTACAAATATATGATCACTTAATGAAGTGTATATATTACTGGCTTTTTCTTTAGCAATACCTTTACCTTTGTTAGATTTTGAGTATCCTAAATGATATTCATTTGGTTCTGATAGATTTGCTAAAAATGTAATAGCTTTTTTTTCTGATTTAGGATTGATTAAATCTGTAATCACATATTTAAAGAATACATCATGACGTGCCTTGACTTGAGAAGCTGTTGGATGTGAGCTATTAAAAATTTGATAAGGGCAAATAAAAGCCTTTAAATCCTCATCAAGAGGAATATTGATATGATCTGTATCCAGATCTTGAATACCGAAGTATTCATTAAAGTTTACTTTATGCATATTATTTTTTATAAAGTATTAATTAAAGTGTAGCAAATATTTAATAGGGTTTAACTGCATGCTACTTTCACAGTTTCTTAAAAAATAATAATTATCTAATCATACGCATCATTTTAAGTTAAACACTAGATGTATGTTTGTATTACAAACATACATCCCTCTTTCAATGTTTCAAATATAAACATTTATTTTGGTTTTAACAAAAAAGTGTGTATATTGTAGTTGTAATTAGTATTGTTTTGTTTATCATTTAAACATATTTACTATTTTAGCAAACTTTAAAGGGATCGGTATGGATAAATTTAAGGAAGGTATATACCTTTATATAGGGAGAAATATTAAGAACCTAAGAAGAGAAAAAGGGTTAAGTCAAGAAACTTTATCTAATCTACTAGTAATTAGTCGCTCATCTTTATCTAACATAGAAAGTGGTAGGCATCATGTTTCATTGTCAACTTTATATATGATCGCAAATTATCTTGAGATAGAGATTTCATCACTGTTACCTTCATTAGAAGATATTAAATTACAAGAGAAAAAAGCATCACATAATTATTTGAAATATTTGGAGCCTGATAGCTTTAATTCTTTGGAATTAGATAGTCTAGGAAGTGTAATTGATAAAATAATTTCATCATGAACAAATTTATAGAAGAAAAAGCCACAAAAATTTTGTCGGAATTGAATATCGAAAAATGTGATTTTATTGACGTTTATAAAATTGCAAAACATTATGGTATTGATGTTCAGCCTGAAGTATTAGAAGATTCAATATCAGGAGTATTAATACTTAAGGAGGATAATGTTTATATTAGGTATAATAAATCTCATGATGAAAAGAGGCAGAGGTTTACAATATCCCATGAATTGGGGCATTTTTTCCTGCATAGTAGATTCCCTATTTTTGTTGATAAAGGTGAAAACAGATTATACAGAAATCAAGATTCATCTACAGGTGAATTAAAAAAAGAAAGAGAAGCAAATGCATTCGCAGCTGCATTATTGATGCCTAAATCTTTTATTGAATATGAAATAAACTTAATTGAGAAGAATGTTAATTCTGATGCAGTAGAATATTTAGCAAAAAAGTTTAATGTTAGTATCCAAGCAATGTCATTTCGCCTAGCTAACCTAGGTTATGGTCTGTTTTAATTATTTAGTGAATAAACGAAGAAAATTTTCATGCACCACTATAAAAACTGTAAGAAATTAGATAATGGTACATTTTATTGTTTAAAATGTAATCAAAAGTATAAATTAAAGTATGATGAATTAAAAGCTCCATATAAAGAAGAAGGATGGCTCAATTGTACTGTGGGAATTTACTTTTACATTGGAATTTAACGAATGAACCATATTTAGTCCCAATTCCTGGAAAGAATACTGATAGTTGATTTTTTTTCACAAAAATATACTAGTTTTGTATTAATAGAACCCATCAAGCTTCCTGAATATAGCGTACCCAGATGGGTCATTTTTTTTATAAATTTATTAGAGTAAATTAATAAAAGTTAATTTTTAAAATGTAATAGTTTACGCTATAAGCTTATGAAAATGAAATATTATTTTATTATCATTTTTTGTTTTATATTGTGGGTATTCTTATGGAATTAACGGGTTTCATTACAGCTCTTTTTTAGAGAATGGTGTATCATTATTTCTAAACATATGGTATTAAATTAGAACTTATTTTTAATTATGTAACCCGTGTATATGTCTTGTATTTTTTTACAGGACATATTTGTTTTATTATATATTATGGAGGAAATATTACTAGAAGATATTGAAATTCAAGCAAGGGAATTAATGAATAGATATAATTTATATCATAATTATATTCATATTTCTCATGAAAGATTGAGTTAGATATATTTAAACCTTAAACCCAAAAAAATAGGTATACCATTAGAATGGAAAGAAAATAAATTGTATAACCCATTTTATGTTCATAAACGAAGAAAACAAATTGCTAAATCAGTTTCTAAAAAAAAATTGAATGGAACATATATGCCATCCAAACCAATGGTGAAAAATATTCCAAAACCATCTGGAGGAATACGAAAGATTTCAATTTATCAAATTCATGATTCTGAGGTCTCTGATCGATTTTATCATAATCTTTTGAAAAAAAAAGTGATCACAAAGAACAAAAAGAATAATGAATGTATTTGAAAATTTTATTGTTAAGGTTAGTATCTTAATAGATTCTGTAGGCTTTAGTTTGACTGATGTTTTTACTGTTGTGACTGCTATAGCAACAACTATAATAGCGTATTTAACATATAAAACAAATAAAGGACAAAAGGAAATATCAGCAGATAAACTTAAACAAGCTGAAGAGCAGAATGCTTTATTTGATAAACAAATAAAATATTCGTATTTACCAACTATTGTATTTGATAGAAAGTTTAAAGGTTTACTTTCTTTTGATGGAGATAGAATAATAAGTAGAAGTTTTCCTATGTGGACTTTCAATGAAACAACTACTAGAGATAGTCAATATTTTCGATTAATAAACATTGGTAATGGGATAGCTAAGAATGTGAATGTAGAGTATTATTTTAATCACGAATTATTAGTCAAGTACATTGATGGTTTAGAAAATGTGACAAATATTAAATATGAATTTATTGAAGAAAATAATAAAATAGTTTTAAAAATACATGATTTTGAGTTGTATAGGTGTTATGAAGGAATGGAAGAACATGTTATAGGTAATATATTTAAAGAAGATGAGATTTTAATACCTATTTGTGAATCGTATTTCGGTTTTTTAGTCATTATACAAAGAATCGCTGAAAATTCGGAGCTCTCAATTGTTGAAAATATTCCTATATTAAAATGTAAGGTAGTCTATACAGATCAAGAAAATGATCAGTATTCAATAAATTATAAAGCAAATATAAATTTAAAACCTTTATCAAGAGAAATAGATGTAATTTGGATTGAAGAAGGCAGTATATCGCTAAGTGTGTAAGTTATTCTGCCTGCCATTTCTTACATTCTTTTGTAATAATCTCATTTACTTTTGTGTTTTCTCATTTTCTTTTGTAATTGACAGCTTTTAAGGCTATAGGTAGCGCACCTTTAATAGGTTGAAGATCTCCATTGAGCGATAATTCACCCATAACAATAAATTCATTGATTGCTGAAAAGTTTACTTGTCCTGAAGACATCAAAATACCTAGAGCAATAGTAGCATCATAAGCTGAACCTTCTTTTCTAATATCGGCAGGGGCCATATTAATTACAATCTTTTTTCCCGGCCTACGATATCCAATATTTTTAATAGCTGCTTCAACACGGTGTTCGCTTTCTTTTACGGCAGAATCTGGCAGACCTACCAAATAATATTTGAGCCCGATATCCATATTTACTTCAATAGTGATTTTGGTGGCTACTATTCCCATTAAAGCACAGGCAGAGAGTTTAATAAACATTTCTTTAAAATTTAGATTGCTCTCTAAAATATGAAAAAATTATCAGAAAATTGTAAAATACAATTAAGTAACTTTTTGTTAGTTAAATAGTTATTTATGTTTTCAAAATGCGGGATAAAACATTATTATTATGGCAAATATTTATTGAAGCGCCATGTCCCATCCTTTCCAAACAGCTTCATAGCCATTTTTTTTGAGCATTTGTACGATCTCTTGCGTGGGTCTTTCATCAGATATTTCAAACTGTTCTAAACTTTCAGGATCTACAGAATAACCACCAGGATTTGTTTTAGATTCGGCACTCATACTGGTGATTCCGAGTTTGATAATATGATCCCTGAACATTTCACTTTCTCTGGTGGAAATAGAAAGTTCTACTTCTGGGTTAAAAAGTCGGTAAGCACAAATAAGCTGTACTAATTCTTTGTCAGAAAGGTAAATATTTGGTTCAAATTCGCCTTCATGAGGACGTATTCTGGGAAAAGAGATAGAGTAAATTGTTTGCCAATATTTTTTTTCCAAATAATCTAGATGCAAAGCTGTAAAAAAAGATTCGGTTCTCCAGTCTTCTAGTCCTAAAAGTGCTCCAACTCCTATTTTATGAATCTGAGCATTTCCAAGTCTGTCTGGTGTATCAAGGCGATAATCGAAATTAGATTTTTTTCCTCTGGTATGATAGTTTTGGTACGTTTCTCTATGATATGATTCTTGATAAACTAAAACTGCATGAAGTCCTGCTGAAATAAGCGATTCATATTCATTTTGTTCAAGGGGTTGTACCTCAATAGAAATATATGGAAAATAGGGTTTTACTAATTCAATAGCATTCTTTAGATAGCTAACGCCCACTTTTCTATTGGCTTCACCTGTTACCAAAAGAATGTGCTGATAGCCTAAATTTCTAATGAACTTTGCTTCTTCTATAATTTCTGCATCAGTTAAAATTCTCCTTTTAATTCTATTGTTCATCGAAAAACCACAATAGGTACAAATATTTTCACATACATTAGACAAGTACATGGGAGCGTACATCTGAATTCCTTTACCGAAACGCTTGATGGTTAACTGATGACTTTTTTGAGCCATTTGTTCCAAAAAAGGCAGACCTGCAGGGGAAATAAGGGCTTTGAAATCTTCAAGATCTAGGTGCTCTTTAGCCAGTGCATGTTGTACGTCTTTGGTGCTTTTTTGGTAAATACTTTCTTTGGTAATTTCCCAGTTATAGCTATCAAATACTTTTTGGAAACTCATTAATGTAGATTTTTCTTTAACAAAATTCCACATTAATCTAGAATTGAGATGATATTTTTCTCTTTTTTTTAAACTTTGTATAAATTCACGATATGAGAAATAAAATTTTACAGCTAAGTATCCTTTTCATCGGAATCGTTTTTTCGGGTTTTGCCCAAATGAGCATTGGAGATACCCAAGAGGGAATAATGAGTTATTATAATGATAATTTGCACGGAAACAAAACAGCAAATGGTGAGGTGTATGACAAAACTAAAATATCTGGAGCTCACAAAACTTTACCCTTTCATACCATAATTGAAGTGGTAAATATTGAAAATAAAAAAAGTGTTTTTGTAGAAATTAATGACCGACTTCCTAAAGATGCCAAAGAATTTTTAAGAGTATCAAGAGCTACTGCTGAGAGTTTGAGTTTTACTGAACGTGGGAAAGTAAAGGGAAGATTGAAAATTATTCAGTATAAAAACAACAGTCATCTAGTAAGAAGAATGGCGCCTAGAACAACCGATAAATCTTTTTCTCAAGTAAAAAAGGAAGCCGTAAAGCTTGCTGACACTTCTAAAACCAATTTTCCAACAATTGTAGGGCACTCTGTAAAACCTTCGGTATATGGAATCCAATTGGCAGCTTTTTCAAGCTTGGAAGCTATTGAACAAATAAAAGAAAAAGCAAAAAAGATGGGATTTTCGGAGAATGAAGACTTATTTATTTTTAAGGAACAGGCGAATGGAAAAACCATTTACAAGCTTGTAGGAGGGCTTTACTCAAGAGAAAAAGCAAAAGCAAAAGCTATGCAAATAGCAAATAGTTTCCCAGATGTTTTTTTAGTGAAAATTAAATTAAGTTTATAGTGAAAAAAGCAAGTTTATTATTATTGTTCCTTTTGACTTTTAGTTCTTTGTCTTATGGTCAATTTGCAAATAGTCAAAAAAGAGGAAAATGGCGTTTTGGAGGGAATATAGGTGGTACTTTTGGGAATACAACCAGTATTTTGGTCGCACCATCAGCTATTTATGATTATAATAAATACCTTTCTTGGGGAGGAGGAATTACCTTCCAATATGCTGGAAATAATTTGAATTCGGCTACTCGTTTAGGAGTTAACTTAATCGGGTTGGTAAATCCTATAGAAATGATTCAGTTTTCTACTGCATTGGAATATTCTCGAATAAAATTTTCAGATCAATTACCCTCTTATATCCCCTCATTATTTTTGGGAATAGGGTATAGAACAGAAAATGTTACTGTTGGTTTAGAATACGATGTATTACATGAACCTGGTAAAAGTCCACATTTAAGAACACAACCTTTTATACGGGTGTATTTCTAAGAATCTAGATAGAGTTTACAAAAAAACGCCTTTTCGAATTTCTCGAAAAGGCGTTTTTTTATTCAAAATGAAGAATTTAGAAAATCGTTTCTATAGGTTTTATAAATGTTCTTTTGGATCCCATTGAATATTCCATACCGAAAGAAATATTTCAATTTTTGGCAGTCCTATTTCATGTCGCCTTTTATTTACGTTTTCAGGATCTTCAACAGGAAGTAAGAAAGGTTTACCTGTAATAGAGTCTCGTCCAAGTTGGGATCCGTAAATTTGTTTATTCCTTTGTTTGAGAGCTACTTGATCTTCTATGAAGGAGAGTTGTGTAGAGCTTACATTTCCTTCTTTATAAGCTTCCCTAATCATGGGTAAATACTTCAATTGGTTCTCTAGTTTTGTTTCTAAAATAGTTGTGTAGAGTGTATGGCTTCCTTTTAATCCAATTCTTTTTTGAGGTTGCCAGCCTTTTCTATCCAAGATTTCTGAAACAATTTCAAAGTTTAAAGAATCGGTGCTTCTAATTTGTTCAAGAGCTTCGGAAACCTCCTGAGATTTTTCCCCATATTCTTTCACCGTTTCAAAATATTTTTCTCGATACATTTCTTTAAAGAGACGGACAGTGTCTAGTTTCCCTACAACTTCTTTGTCAAAGTGTTTTTCATATTCATTTTTGTTTATAAGAATTGCTACAAGTATTTCTTTCCATCTTGGGTCTTCATGTAGGGTTTGAAAATGAAGGTCTTTTACAATATAATCATACATCCTGAATTTAGACTGATCAATCATTTTTGATAAATAGAAAAAGGCTTTATCTTTATTTCCAGCCATTGAAAATGCTTTTGCAGCATCCATCTGATGATGGGGTAAATCTATTGGCGCATTGGCTAGGGCTTCTTCATATTTTTCTGAGGCTTCTTTATATTGTTCCGTTTTCAACAAAGAATTTGCTTCTTTAACTTTTTGATTGTAAATTTCAAATTCCTGTGCAAAGCCAAATTGAAGGCTAATCAAGAAAATAAAGACTGCTGACATGAGTTTTTTCAAAGCGTGAGAATTTTAACTGTATTATAAATTATAGAGGAAAATGAGTCCAAAACTATTTGAACTTGCTTGTTGTCTTTCTCCGTAATATTTGGAGAAAGAGGTATTTGCTTTATGTGTAGAAAAATCTCTTTCTAATTGCATATTAAGTCCAATATCAAAAGATTCTGTTACATTAAAAATAAGATCTAAACGGATTCTTGCACCATATTTCCAGCTGTTATATACATCTTCATTAGTTTTAGAAAGGTATTCAAAAGAATCGCTAATGTCTTTTTTTACTTTTTATAGTACTTCATGGCTTCTGGTAGCCATCCATTCAAATCTTTAACACGTCTTGATGAGCTTGGGTGTGTAGAAAGAAACTCTGGTGGTGCTTGACCGCCAGCTGCCTGCATTCTTTCCCAAAATTTTGGAGCTTCTGCTGGGTTATATCCTGCCATTGACATAAAAATCAATCCCATGTGATCTGATTCACTTTCATGACTTCTCGAGAATTTCAGCATTCCTAGTTTTGAACTTACACCAGCTGCTTGAAGCAAAATTTGCTTAAAAGAAGAAGGATTATTTGAAACCCAAGATGATAATCCTGCAAGGCCTACTTGAGCCACTACTTGGTTTGAAGCTCTTTCTCCACTATGATTTGCAACAGCATGAGCAATTTCGTGTCCCATAACTACTGCCACACCTGTTTCTGTTTGACACACAGGAAGTATTCCTGTATAAAAAGCTACTTTACCACCAGGCATACACCAAGCATTTACCGTGTTTTCTTCTATCAAATTATATTCCCATTCAAAACCAGCAAGTTTACTAGAAAGACCTTTTTCAGCATAATATTTTTCTACAGCTTTTTGAATCCTTTGCCCTACACGTTTTACCATTGCCACATCTTTTTGATTGGTTGATAATTTTGCTTTAGAAAGGGTTTCTTTATAAGCAGAAAAACTATTGCTTGTAAGTTGAGAAGAAGGAATTAAGCTAAGTCCCTTTCTACCTGTAATAGGGTTTGTGTTACATGAAAATATGAAAATAGCGACTAGAGCTATACTCATCAATGATAATTTTACTTTCATTTTGATAATTTTTTTTAATAAAAAGTTTTTTAAAATCTTTTCGTTTACAAATTTAATAAAAAAGCCGTGCCAATTTTTTGGATTTCGATATTCGGTGTTTTATTGTAGATATAACTTGTTATTTTCTTAATGTGGAAGCAGCATTTTTACTCGTTAAATTTTTGGAAGTAATACGTTCCATATAATCTTGGATATAAGCTTTACAATGCTTGATGAGTTGTAGGTGCTTTTTGTCTTTTTTATTTAAAATATTATTTTTTAAGCCAAGATCTTCAATATGGTAAATTCCTCTTATGTTTTCGCCATCAAATGATACAATAAATTCACCTTCTGAGTAAAAGAACAAACCATCTCTCCCTGTTATGATTCTAGGAGTTCTATTCGTATTCAATAGAGAATTTCCCCAGCTTCTAAAAGGCTGATCATAACCGATGATGTCTGCAATTGTAGGGAAAATATCAATTTGTTGAGCCAAGCTCATATTTTTTCCTTGAAATCTATGGTGAGGATCATATAGAATAAAGGGTACAGCAAAAGTATTAAGCATTTTGTAGTACTCCTCTGTATAAAAAGACTGGTTTGTATGGTCGGCAGTGATCATAAAAATGGTGTTTTTAAACCATTCTTCTTGAGAAGATTTAGCAAAGAATTTTCTTAGCGCATCATCTGTATAACCCACGCATTCGTGCAATGGAATTTTCCCTTTTGGATAATAATTTTCATATTCTTTGGGTAGGTCATAAGGATGATGTGACGAAAGTGTGAATACATGCGCAAAAAATGGCTGTTTTTCTCTATCTAGATCACGTTTCATAAACTGAAGAAATGGCTCATCCCAAATTCCCCAAATATTGTCATGGTCATAACAATCTTTACAATTATCTTCATCATTTTCATAATACTCTGTTTTACCATGATATTCATCAAAACCTAAAATATTTGCAAAACCATTAAAGCCCATTGAACCATTTTCTGCTCCATGGAAAAACTTGGTTTTATAGCCTTCCTTGTTTAGGATAGAAACCACTGACTCGATCTCTTGATTTACAAACGGACTCGAAGTAAACGCATCTTTAAAAGAAGGAATTCCTGCTAAAACAGATCCCATTGCATGGATAGATTTCATCCCATTTGCAAAAGTGTTTGGGAAAATCAAACTATGATTTGCAAGGCTGTCTAAAAAGGGAGTATAGCTTTGGTAATTAGGGATTTGTTTATGTTCATTAAAACTTCCTAGGAATTCTCTGCTCAGGCTCTCCACCATAATTAAAACAATATTAGGTTTGTTTAAATCATTAGAATCTTTAGGGATTTGGAGCGTTCTAGGAACTATTTTTTCTACGGTTTCTTGTGGAAGATAATTTTTCTTTTGAATGCCATTTTTGTTAAAGGTTCTGATGAAAACAAAAGGCGTATTGAGTACAGCAACGGCATTTTTAGGGTAGTTTACATATCCATTTGCATCCACCACAGTTATCGGTCTTGTACTATGATTTAAGTCACCTCTAATAAAGTACAAAAATGTGAGAATAAAAACAACTAACCATGTGAGGCTAAAGCCAAAATAAGGTAGCCATTTTTTTGGTTTAGAGTGTATTAGGTTCTTTTTTCTAAAAAGCTTCACCCACCCCCAAATGAATAGAAAAGCTAAAACGAAGAGATACCAAAAATCTCCAAAAAATGTTAGAAAGAAACCCCAAAAATTGGATTCATTTTCTGCTACTTCAAGTGCCGTTTTTGTGAGTCTTCCATTATTGAATTGATAATAGGCAATGTCTATAAAGTTTAATAGAAGTCCTATTATATTAGGGATAAAGTAGAGTAGTGCTAAAAATTTTTGATACCAGAGATGCCTATTAATCCCAAAAGGGAGTAAACTAAAAAGCATAAAAGCAATATTCAGAAATGCCAGTGTGGCGAAGTCAAATACATTTCCGAAAAATACGATTTTGACAAAAGTTAAAAAATTGGGGATCTCTAGAATGTCAAAATTAAAGACAATAAACAGGAGTCGAGAAGCAAATAATACCGCCCAAGCAAGAACGAGGCGGTACAATAAAACTTTTATTTCAGCTAGCCTTAGGTGTTCCACTAATTGTTATTTTTTATATTCTCGATTAATTTTTGGTTCTCTAAATGCCAATGGTAATTCTTTTCGATAAAATTTCGAGCATTTTTAGCGATTTCAGCTTGTTTTTTGGAATTTTTTATCAGCTTTTTGTAAGCTTCGATCATTTCAGAAGCGGTATTTAGTTCTAATATTTCCTCTTGATTTTTAGCTAAAATACTGGCATTTACCATACTTGTTGTGATGCAAGGAATTCCAGATGCCATGGCTTCCAAAATTTTATTTTGCTGTCCTGCTCCCGAAAACAAAGGTGCAATCATTATTTTAGATTCCCAATAAGCTTTTCTAATATCATCCATCCATCCAGAAACGGTAATTTGCTCAGATGCTAAGTGGATAATTTCTTTACTAGGATTGGCACCAGCGATAAGTAGTTTGGTGTCCTTGGGTAATTTAGGAAGTATTTTTTGAGCTAAAAAAATAGCCGCCTTTTTATTCGGCGGGTATTGCATATTTCCTACAAAACAGAGATCGTAGATTTTTTCTGTTTTTTGTGGATAAAAATAAACATTATCAACTCCATTTTTAACAATGATAATTTCATCATTCCCAATGAATTCTTGATCTCTTTGTGAAATGATAAAACTGGTTTTGAATTTGTTTATCTGATTCTTTTCAAATCTTTTAGTTTTTTTATATTCCCAACGATAGAGCCATTTTGTGTACCATTTTTCTGTTTGATACCTGTTTTTCATAGCCAAAGACATGGCATCCATCAAGTCTAAAAATTTGGTTTGTTTTAGCCCAGTGCAGTATGGACTCATACGAATGAGTTGACAATAGATTTTGTCTATTCCCCACAATTCTATTTGTTTCGTCAGTTTTTTGTGATCACTGGCGTTATAAAAATAGCTTACTTGAAAAGGTAATTTATTAAATATTGCCTTAAACAACTGCCAATAGCGTTTTAAAAAAGATTGTTTTAAAACCAAAGATCCCTTTAGGTAGGGAGCAAGAGCTTCAATTTCTTGTTTGCTCATTTCTTTTTCATGCAGGGCAAATAAATAACAATCAAAACTTTTGCTCAGACTTATTATCTGTTGATAAAGCCTCAATTTATCTCCTTTCTCAAGAGGATAAGGAAACCTTGAAGTTAGAATAAGCAATTTTTCTTTCAACCTAATTGTTTTATCTGTTGTATAAATCGGGAAATAGATTTTTTGGAATCAAAATTTTCCAAGGCAAAATTAGTTGAATTTTCTGTAAGGAAATTAATTTTCTCCATATTCATACTCAAAATTGCCTCTTGAAATTCTTTGTCGGTATTGGCTTGTAGAAAGTGTTTATCTTGAATAAGCCCAATACCTTCTACGCCTATATCAGTACTAATTACGGGTACTTGTAGAGAAAGTGCATCTACCACTTTTATTCTAATACCCGAGCCTGAAAATAATGGAACAATCAAGCTTCCGTGGTTCTGCATATACGCATCTCCATGAGGAATATATCCTTCTGCATGGATTCCGTATTTCTGCATGTCAAAGTATTTTTCGGGCATGTCTTTTCCTCCCAAAAAGAGTTTAAGGTTGGGTTTTTTAGCAAAAACAGGTTTCCAAACTTTTTCCACAAACCACTCAACTGCTTCAATATTGGGTTGCCAATTCATTGAGGCTAGATGAAAAAAGTGATTTGGGTTTATTTGATTTTCTCTTTTCAGAAAATGTCTTTGATGAAAAAGTAGAAAGGAATTTACACATCCATTTTTTAAATAGAAATCTTGGTCATTTTTGGAAATTGCGAATATGGCATCTGCGGTATTTTGCAGTGATTTCTCCTCTTTTTTAAGTTGTGAAGTGAGTTTTTTTAAATACCATTTTTTAAGAATTCCAGAATGCTGATTTGCTAATCTTTCCCATATCTTATGCTCAATATTATGGGAACGGTAAATTATTTTTCCTTTAAAATATTTTCGAACGTCTGAAGCATAGACTAGTGAAAAAAGACTTTCGAATACAATGGCATCCCAATTTGTTTGAGATACTTTGTTTTTTATAAAATCGCTAATTTCTTCAGAATAGAATCTACTCAAATGATAAGATTGGTTTTTTAATAGTGCTTGAAAAGCTCCCAAAATTGTTATTTGAGTGTCAATATTCAGAGCGTGAATTTTCCCTTGCATTTTTTCGGGAACCTTGATATCTAGATGTGGGTGTTTATGAGTTGAGAAACAAATCATCTCCACATGCTCGACTTGCTCAAAAAGTTCTTCCCAAAGATTTTTGACAGCCAAAACGCCTCCATCTATATGAGTATAAGGTGATTTATGACTAATGATGAGTAGTTTTCTCATTTTTTTGTGAAGAGTTTTCGGATATTTTTTTTGTAAAAATTCCTATCAAATAAAGGGGAATCTTGTGCAGATTGAAACATAAATAATATCCCGAAAGGAAGAAATAACAGATTTGATAACCATGCACCTAGCCATAAAGAAAGATTGGCATCTTCTCCAGCTGTTTCTCCAAATCTTGAAGTCATATAGTACAGCAAAAAGAACAAAACGGCAAAAACCACGGGTAATCCAATTCCTCCTTTTTTGATAACCGCTCCAATGGGAGCTCCTACCATAAAGAGGATGATACAAGAAAGAGCAAGCGTGAATTTTTTGTGCATTTGTAGCTGAGTTTTCCGCATCTTGATATCTTCAAAGTCATTGGATGCATGAAAATTACTTAATCGATTATACGTTGCTCGTATTTCCCCTCCGATATTATCTAAAATTAAACCTCTTTTGTCTGTTTTAATCCACTTTCTAATGTCGTTTTCAAGATCTTTATCTACCGATACAAAGGAGGTCTTTTGCGGAAGACTGTCTTTTAGGTTTCTAAAGTACTTCATCTGGTTATGACTATTGATCAACAATTTTTCATGATGATCTTTTTTATAATCTTCAATAGTAGATTTAAGTTCAGTTAGTTGACTAATGCTCATCATTTCCGCTTTTCCCTTGTAGAGTTCTTCTCTAGTATTACCCATTTTAAAAGGGTTGAGGTCAAAACGAACCTTTTGTTGTTTGAAATGTGTTTTTAGGTGTGGGAGTTTGTGGTAATCTTTACTTTGTCGATGTTTAAATTGTTCATCGTAATTATTACCATCAAAAAGGTCGATTATTAGGAATTGTCCATTATCTGTAAAACTTAAAGTCCCTGTTTTTGCTCTAGTAACATTGGTACTTCCATTAAGACTTCTTTTATAGATAATAATATCCTCAATATCTTTTTCGTTTTTATGCTTTTTACCTATTCTGATACTATGATTTTTGATATCGGTATAGAAAACCCCTTCTTGAATATAGAGTGCAAATTTCTTTTTTCGGATATCTCGCATGATGGTTTTTTGCTTGAGTAAAGCCCAAGGCAAGACATTGTTTGAAAAAACAAAAGTTACGAGCATCATTACCATAGAGGTAATCCACAAAGGTTTTAGAACTCTTAGAAAAGAAACCCCTGAAGATTTTAATGCGGTAAGTTCATTATGCTCACTAATATTTCCAATAGACATAATAGAAGCAAGAATCACCGTAAGGGGTAATGCAAGTGGAACACTTACAAAAAAAGTGTAATAGAGCATCTTTAGGATAACCCAAAACTCAATTCCTTTACCCACAATATCATCTAGATATTTCCACAGGTGTTGAAGAACGAAAATGAATTGTAATATACCTAATGTTGCAAGAAAAGGCCCTAAATAGGCCTTTAATATGAGCTTGTCAATCTTTTTCAAAGGTGTTTCATCTTTGCTACAAAGATAATCCCAAGATTGGTTTTTGTAAAGTTAAAAATGCTTTATGAACCAATAGAAGATTTTAATTTTTGTATTTGTTTGTCCCACAGTCTTGTTGCGTCAGATTTATCTTCTTCATCTTCTGCATAATCTGTAACGATCAAAGAAACATCGTTTGTAATGTCATCCACTTGAATTTTGAATTCAAAATAAGGTTTATCTTCCTCATCAATCCAAGAAAACTTAATGTGTGAGTTTGCTTTTTTAGAAACTATTGAAGCTTCTTCATCATATCCTTCCCAAGTGAAAACATAATTTTTATTATTTAATCTTACATTTTCTGCAAACCATTCAGAAAGACCACTAGGTGTAGCAACTGCATTATAGAGTATCTTTACTGAAGATCGCATAGGATATTCAATTGTGTATTTAATCATATCTGTGTTTAAAATCGTTTTGTTAAGCAATATGCTTTTTATTTTTATAAAATGCAAACTTTAATGAATATTTTTCTAATTTTAGCCAAAATTTAAAAAATTTTCGATGAATTTATTCAAAACCTCTTTGGTTGTTTTAAGTTTTCTTATAAATCAAGCTTTAGTAGCTCAAGTAGCAGATTCCACTTTGGAAAATAAGCTTACAAAAGATTTCGAAGGATTTCATAAAGATATTGCTCAAAAATTCCAGCTGATGCACAATCCCGAAGAATATTGGGAAGTGTTAGGAGACAATATTCATACTCAGTTAGAAGCAGGAGGGAATTACAATACCCCCGATGAATACGTAAATTCTCTTTGGGGAGGTTCTTTTCTTTGGAATAAGTATTCAATTAATGGTTTTCCTATAAATTCTAATGTAAGAACGGGTAGTATTTTGCATAAACCAAAGCTTTTTGCAAAATCTATGTGGATGGATGATCAAAGTTTCGAAACGAGCTTTAAAGATTATGAGATTAAGGAGGATTTTATTTCATTAAAAACCACTACGGGTGGTTTGGGCGGTCGTTTTCCTGGTGCAAATACTTTTGTTAATTCTGTTATCGGGCATTCATCGGCACAGGATAGACAAATAAAACCTTTTGATTATCGCAGAGAAATGCCTCTGCTGAATTCTCTTTATTTTATCAAAAATTTTGAAGATAGTAATAGGGTAGGGCGTTTAATTATTTCTGCCGATAAGGGAAAAAGAAATCATACTCATTTTAATAATCACGGTTTGGCGGGTAATTTTTCTGAAAACTTTGGAACCTTATTTACTCAAATGGACTTTAAAACTCCAGAACTTTCTTGGCTTGATAAAATCTATTGGATTTCCTCAACAAAAAGCAGAGATAAGCTTTTTGCAGAATATAATTATAGTGAAAATGAAACAGGGAAGGAATTTGTTTTATCTAATTCTATTTTTGGATCTTATAAGTCAGATTTAAAGGAGTTTACTCTAGGTTTTAATTACAGCTTTAGAAGAAATGAAATGAATAAAAAGGTCATTAAGAGGAATTTAATAGATCTAGATGGGGAAAGCTTTGAGCCTTATCATCCTAATGCCGATTATCATGATTTTCAACTCATAACCAAAGGACATAAAAACTACGACGGTAATTTCAAAATTAATTGGGATTTTCAAGAAAACTTTGTAGGCTTTAATCCTCATCTTCAAAATGCACAGTGGAATTTATTTGTAAAAGATTCTGTGGGGAGTATAAAGAGTTATTATCGTTACCGTCCAAAATCTGAAGCTTTTATAGCATTTATGCCTTCCAATAAAATAAATTTACAAAAAGTTTGGAAAAAAGCTAAATGGCAACTAGATGCAAGGGTCGGAGCTCATCAATCCTCTCTAATTAGTCCTTCTGTGTTTCTTCATGATTTGAGCATGGATTTTAAAGTAGATTTTGCTTATAATATTTCAAAAACATCAAAATTGGGAATTCGATTCGGAAAAGAATCAATGGGCTATAATTTCTACCAGATTCAAACGCTAGAATCTAAGTTTCTTTCAGGAGATTTCAGATATTGGTTAGATCTAAATGCCGATTTAAATGTAGATGCTTCAGAGCTTGGAGGCGTGTATGACAATACCCGAAAAATAAGTCATGATAACAGTTTAGCAATGACACGTGTTTGGAATTTAGAAATTCCTTTTGTTCATCACACAAATAACTTGGGAAGGAAACACACTTTTAGTTTTCTACCGCAGTTAAGGTCTTTCCGTAGGACTTGGCGTGTAGAATATGATGGAAAACCGACAGATTTTGGACATATTGATGAAGAAGGAATCTTTCATTTAACAAAAAATCCGAAATATCGTGTGGCGGAAAACAAAAACTCCCTTCACGAAAGATTTGGAGCTAAAGGATGGATTTTTAACCAACCTTTTTATGCAGGTGCAAATGCAAAATATACTTTCGAAAATTCGAAAATATTAATGTCAATTTCTCTTTCTACTTACCTTGCCATGGGAGTGGGAGCTCAAGGAAATGGGGTGTTTGCAAATAGTACAGGTATAATAAGTCAAACAACAGCAAACCCAAATAACCTTATAGAATCTTTTGGAAGAACTCATGCAGACCGTTCAATTATTGTACGGTATAATTTTATGAAAAAAGTTAATGAAAATTTTAAATGGGGATTCACCATAAAATATAAAGATGGAGAAAGTTTCAGTACTTTTCTTACACAAGAAGGAACCAATACAGGCGGATCTGAGTTTATTATCCACAACGAAGGGCATCCTGGAGATACCCCATTTGCCAATGCCATGGATAAAAGAGAAGACGCATATTATTCTATAGACGGAAGACTGAATTATGGATTCAAACTCGCCGGACACCCTTTTCAGTTAACACTTACGGCTTACAATATTTTTGACCTTGGACTAGAAATTACCGAATATACTTTCCGTCCTTTTACAGAGTCTTATATTTACGGAGGTTATGATAACAATTCTAGAGCAGCTTTAGAAATTCAAACCCCAAGAACGATAGAATTAGGAGTTCGTTACTTTTTCTAAAAACTAAAGAAACTGTCTAAAAATAATTTGAGCGGTTGTGGATAGGCAAATTCATCTTTCTGTGACCAAGGAATAAACTCAAAGCCCTTTAGAGTGTCGATACTTAAAAATAGCTTACTCATAGAAATTTCCAAGTTTCTATGAGTGAGTTTATGTTTAATTATTTTTGAAAACTCAATTTTTGATACATCTTCCTTCTTGAGGTCATTTTGGCTAGGGAAATCATATAGATGTTGCCAAATATCTTTCTCCGCTCTCTTTTTTACCCAAAAACCCCTTTCGTTATACACAACAACATAAGACATAGTCCTAGTTGTACTTTTTTTCTTTTTGATTTTTACAGGGAAATCTTTTTGGGAATGATCTGCAAATGAAAGACAATGAGACTGAATAGGGCAGAGCGAACATTTCGGTTTTGGACTACAAACCAATGCACCAAATTCCATAATGGCTTCATTATAAACACAAGCTTCTTTACTAGATAATTCAGTAATCAGTTTAAGTGCAATTTTTTTGAATATTTTCTTTCCATCAGTAGAATTAATGGGGGTTTTTTCTTTGAAAACTCTGCTATAAAGTCTAAAAACATTACCATCTACCAGAGGAAGGGGGTTTTGAAAAGCAAAGCTCGAGATGGCAGCGGTAGTATATTCTCCAATACCCGGTAGAGCGTTTATTTCTTTAGAATCTTTCGGGAATTTTCCACCATATTTTTCTGTAATAATTTTAGCTGTTTTATGTAGATTATTAGCTCTAGAATAATAGCCCAGGCCTTGCCAGTTTTTATAGACCTCTTCTTGAGAAGCATTCGCTAATAATTCTACCTTTGGGTAATCAGAAATGAATTTTTGATAGTAAGAAAGACCTTGCTCTATCCTAGTTTGCTGAAAAATAACCTCTGAAAGCCAAATTTTATAGGGATCATTAGAATTTCTCCAAGGTAGGTCTCTTTTGTTGATAATGAACCAATTAATTAGTTTTTTTTGCATGAAATAATAGATGAAAAACCAAGATTTCACCAAAGAAACTAAAAAAAAGTATAATAAGGATATGTTAATATAGTATAAAGTGTATATTTGCATCCCAAAATGTTAAAAACAAACTTATTAACTAAAAAATAAATCATGACAAAAGCTGACATCGTTACGAGCATTGTTGAGAAAACAGGATTGGACAAAACTGACGTTCAATTGACTATTGAATCTTTCATGAAAGAAGTAAAGCATTCTTTGGAAGATGGTGAAAACGTTTACTTGAGAGGATTCGGATCTTTTATCATTAAGAAAAGAGCTCAAAAAACTGGAAGAAACATTTCTAAGAACACAACTATCATTATTCCAGCACATAATGTACCAGCATTTAAGCCTGCAAAAGTTTTTGTAGAGGGAGTAAAAACTAAAGTTCTTGCTGAGTAGTTAGGATTTTTTTCCTTTTTCCTTGCGTAATTGCTCATTATTTACGATGTTTGCAATTACCTATGAAAAAAGGATTTTTTAAAGATATTGAAGTATAACACATTAAAAACCGAACTATGCCAAGCGGAAAGAAACGTAAAAGACATAAGATGGCAACGCACAAGCGTAAGAAAAGACTTAGAAAAAATAGACACAAGAAGAAGAAATAATTCTTGTAGATAAGACAGATAAGCAGATACAAATGATTGTATCTGCTTGTCTTTTTGATAAAGTAACCTAAAAAATTGTGGAATGAATAACGAATTAGTTATCAAATCGACTCCACAAGAATTAGACATCGCTCTTTTACATAATAGAAGACTAATTGAATTACACAAGGAAACCCCTGGTGAGAACAATTTTACTGTAGGAGATATTTATCTCGGTAGAGTAAAAAGAATCATGCCAGCTCTAAATGCAGCATTTGTGGATGTAGGATATGAAAAAGATGCTTTTTTGCATTATCATGATCTAGGACCACAAGTAAAATCTCTAAACAAATTTGTAAAGAGAAGCATGGCTGGAAAACAATCTCGATGGATGCTTTCTGGATTCGATACACAAGACGAAATTGACAAAAATGGACAAATAGGAGATGTTCTGGAATCTGGGCAAACCATTGCCGTACAGGTTACCAAAGAACCTATTTCTACAAAAGGTCCTCGTATTTCTACCGAAATTTCAATTGCTGGAAGATATATCGTCCTCCTTCCTTTTTCTGATAAAATTTCTATTTCACAAAGAATTCGAGATAGAGAAGAGAGAAAAAGGCTAAAAAGATTACTACTGAGTATAAAACCAAAAGGATTTGGAATTATCATTAGAACAGTAGCTGAAGGTAAAAAAGTTGCAGATTTGGATGCAGATCTTTCTGAACTAGTTGACAAATGGCAAACTTTTTTCAAACAAGTCAAAGTATCGAAAGCCCCTTTCAAAGTTTTGGGAGAAATGAGCAGAACATCCGCTCTTTTAAGAGATATCATGAATGATTCTTTTGATAATATCTACGTGGACTCTCAAGAACTCCACAAAGAGATCAAAGATTATCTACTTAAAATAGACCCAAGTAAGGAGAATATTATTCAACTTGCTGACGATCATCCTGCTGGGATATTCGAAAAATTCGGAATCGAAAGACAAATTAAGTCCGCATTCGGACGCTCAGTATCCATGAGAAAAGGTGCTTACCTGATTATCGACCATACTGAAGCCATGCATGTGATAGACGTAAATAGTGGAAATCGAGCCGAAAAAGGCTCTTCGCAAGAAGAAAATGCCTTAAGTGTAAATTTATTAGCTGCTGAGGAAATTGCAAGACAACTCCGTCTTAGAGATATGGGAGGAATAATCGTAGTCGATTTTATCGATATGAATACGAAGGAAAACCGATCTAAACTCTTTGAAGGACTCAAGCAATTTATGAAGCAGGACAGAGCGAAACATAAAATATTGCCACCGAGTCGATTTGGACTTGTAGAAATTACAAGGCAAAGGGTAAGACCAGAAGTAGAAATTACTACTCAAGAACAGTGTCCTACCTGTAAAGGCAGTGGAAAAGTTGAAGCAAGTGTTCTATTTGAAGACGAAATTGTTGAAAAAATAGAGCAAATACTCAAAAAGCAAGATAAAAAAGGTGTAACCCTATTAGTGCATCCATTTATTTATTCTCATCTTACAAAAGGTGGGTTATTCTCAATAAAATGGAAACTTATGTGGAAATACAAGAAAAAATTTGCAATAAGAGCAAACTCAGCTTTCCATCTTACTCAATTTACTTTTCTTGATAATGACGAGAATGTAATTGATATTTAGAAAATTTTTAACCAAAACCCATTGAATGAACTTTCAATGGGTTTTTTGTTTTGGCGTTTATTTGCTTTAGTCAACTAGAAAAGTCTAACACCATAAATGGTATAACTTCTCAACGTTCGTAATTGATTTTAACAAGATTTTGTCGGTAATTTCTTATGAGAAATAGTGGAATGTCTTTCTAAATAGACCAATGAACGCTAGAGTTATGTAAATCATCTGAATATTAAGGCGATAAATGATTTTATTATTACTTTTGGGAAATGACCTATTAAATTTCCTATAATTATGAGATTAGCTATTGTTTTATTTTTTCTTTTTGGATATCAAACCTTTGCTCAACAATTTTATAATATCTCTTCCCCATCCAACGGAGGTTTTTTACATCATGAATTTACGGACATTGATCAAGATGGCGATGAAGATTATTTGGTTTGGACAATCAATAAAATTAAATGGTATGAGCAAGCTTTTGATTTTTCAAACGAAAATATCATTTATAGTCGGACCTATTTGTCCTTCCCAATCAACAAACCCCTCGAAGATATTAACAACGATGGAAAAAAAGATTTACTATTTTCAACATTAGATAGCCTATATGCTCTACCCAATCTTGGAAATGGAAATTTTGATACAACGAACATTCTTAACCTAGGTATAGCGAACCAATCTTCTTCTTTATATGATCTAAACAATGATGGAAAGCTTGATAAACTCATGCATCTTGGACAAAATTGGGTGTATCAACTCAATCAAGGAAATTGGACTTTTGATACTTCCGTTGTTATCATCCCATACTATTCAAATCTTGCACAGAATCACCATCCAACGGTACTGGACGTAAATGGAGATGGTTATTTAGATATAGCTTTTAAGGCTAGTTATAATAATGTTTACTACCAGACTAGGAATATGGTATTGCTCAATGACGGAAACGGGCAATTTTATTCCAGACCCGACCTTACTTTTATAGATATTGACGGCCAAAGCTCTATGCATTTCAACGCATTAATGCATCAATACGATTTTGATGCAGATGGAGATTTGGATCTTTTTTATAGTACAAATATGAATGTTAAATGTGTAACCAATCTAGGAGATACGGCTTTTGCACCACCTATTTCTATTTACAGTATAGCTAATGTCAACTATTGGTCTAATGGGATTATTCAGATTCACTTTGTAGATATTGATTTTGACAATACACCAGAGCTTCAAATATGCAAAGGAGCATTCAATTATGAATTTTATGAAATAACCAATAATGCGAATCTAACCCCAGCGAGTCAAACTCAATTCTTACAAACCAATGCACTTATGCAAAATATGTACAAGCGAGATATTGACCAAGATGGACAGATGGATTTAGTAAGTATTCAAAACAAACCAGCATCTTACTTTCCTGGAAAATCTATTTGGCATAGAAATACATCGAATATAAATTTCAATCACATAACCATCAATGTCTGTGACTCATTTTTTGTTTTATCCCCCAATGATACAATTTATTCTTCTTATCAATATCTAGATACTATTGCTATTGATTCGGTTGACAATGTGAATATTACTTTTAGAAACCCAATATATTGGAATGAAGCCAAAACGATATGCGAAGGGAATACTTTTACCTTTGGTAATCAAGTTTTGATGGATACAGGTGTTTATCAGCATACTTTTAGCAACCAATATGGCTGTGACTCCATTGTTACACTCACTCTGAAAAAGGTTCCTCAACCTTCTCAAACCTCACAATATATAGAAACAGCGCTTTGTCAATACTATCTCAATGGTACAACCTATTATCAAGATACAACATTTACGATAACTTATACAACTGCCTATGATTGCGATAGCATAGTAGAATATACCTTAGACTTTATCCTCCCTCCTTTGGAAGAAGATCAATATGAGGAAGTTGTTTTGGGTACATTTGTTCCTCATCCACAACTTCACCTTTCCTATGATTTTGATAATGATGGAGACTTGGATATATTGACAACTTCTGGCCTCGACTCTAATATTTTATATATACTAGAGCAAACCAGCCCAGGGTATTATAAAAAAATGGAAGAGCGTTGCCCTGTTCCTATTGAGTTTATCAAGACAAAAGATATCAACAACGATGGAGTAGAAGATATCGCTCTTAGTCGTCATTATGGAGTTATTTTTCATAGCTGTGGCAGACAATTATCTAATTATCAAATGGAGATGTCTTGGAATACCTATCCAAACAAATATGTAGATATCAATAGTGATGGCATCCTTGATGAAATTGTTTTTTCACCTAGAAGTTATTATAATTTAAGGAAAATTAGCCTGAAAATCAATATTAAGAACGCTTATGGAATATCTCGCCAGTACCACCTTATGGACGACTTCGGAGATGCATATTCTCCATTATGGGCTTCCTATGATTATGGTTATCTTAACCAAGATAGCATATTGGATTTTATCGTATATACCAAAAGTCGGAATAATAATACGAAGTCTTTTCTTTATGCATATATTTCTGATTCAAACCTGAACTACACAAAAAAAACACTTCATAGTTGGTTTTCACGTACATATTATGCAACATTTATTGGTTCTGCCAGTATTGTTGATCAAAATCAGGATGGATTAGATGACATTATTTATAACATAAATAATGGTCAGGGAACCATTGCCTATAATCGAATTATCCAACTACTAAACAATGGTAATCCCGATTCGGTTACTTTTCATAAAGAAGCCTTATCAGCTGTTGATCCAATTGGCTATTGTGAACCTATGGAAAACAATCAGTTAATCTCATCTATTTCAAGTTCCATTATTTTTGCCAATAAGAGCTTTGTTTTGAGCTTAGATTCTAATGGAGGTTGTAAGCTAGAAGATAATGGGCTTGGAGGTTTAGGAGGCTCTGGAGTCTCTGGAGAAAGAGGAGCTGTTTCTGTTTTAGGGAATTTTGATGGTGATTTTGATGGTGATAAGGATATTGTTTTTGGTACATATATGATGAGAAATAATAATGATACTAGTTATGACTTCGTTCCTGCTTCACCAATATTTGCACCTAATTTTGGACCTTCCTATTTAGAAGATATTGATAATGACGGTGATTTTGATTTGGTTTACCAAAATGGCATGAAATGGGCTCCAAGAATTAATCAAACCACTATTGGTCCTCAACAAGATTTATTGACCTTTGATCAAAGTCTTTCAGCTCAATATATTGGGCTGCCTATTAAAAAAACGGATTTTGACAATGATGGAGATGATGATGTCATAGGATATTATAGAGATAAAACCCTGCCTTCTCCTTTTAGTTGGCATTCACGATTTCTTCTTCTGTTAGAAAATGATGGAACGGGGCAGTTATCTTATCATTCAACGTTAGATACCGTAAAGTACGATTTTATCCAGGTAGCAGATATCAATCAAGATGGTTCTGAGGATATTTTTCTAAAAAATGGTTGGCTCAAGAATACAGGGAATCTAAATTTTAGCTATCAAATATATAACCAAGGAATCGAGAGTCCTCAGATAATTATGGATCATAACCAAGATGGTAAAGTGGATTTGTTGACTAAAAAGGACTCCGTTATTGCGTGGTATTACAATGATGGATTCGAAAATTTCACCTTAGGGAAATTGGTTACCAACAAAGCAACAACACAATTACAAAAACTAAGAGTATATGACTTTGAAGGAGATGGAGACCTCGACGTTTATGCCCACAATCAGCATATTTATAATACTTACCAGTTTGGAAATAGGCATTCTCTATATCTTAACCCAACCTATAACTTAAGTATTCCCGAGAATCCAAAACAAGTGGTAAACGAGTTCGATTTTAGTGTATCACCCAATCCAAGTAGAGGAAACTTTAGTATCCATTCACCAGATGACCTCATAGTAATGAATGTGTATAACACTCAAGGAAAGCTCATGGCAACCAAAAAATTACATAAAGGACAAAATCAGGTAGATTTACAAGGTCTTATCCCTTCAGGAATGTACCTTCTTCGTCTTACAAAGCCTGGTGTTTTTTCCAAAACGACCCAGTTGATGGTGGTGAATTAGAGTGAGTTGAGAGATGAAAGATCAAAACATTTATGGTTCTACTGACAATAGGTTTATATACATCTAGCAGGTATTAAACAGCTTAATTCTAGACATTTTTCAGGGGTGTATTTTGTGGTTTTTAGCTTGATTTTTTTAAACTTAATTTTGAGTTATTTAAATATGTAATTACGTAAAAAACTGATTTTGTATAGTTTGCTAGGTGTTTTTTATTGAAAATAACCAATAAAATTTCACTATGATAGTAACCTGTATTTGAAGTATTGAGATTAAAAGAAAATCGAGTATAATAAATAAAAAACGAACAGTTGTTTTTGTAACAAAGTGTAAATGTTTAATACAGAAGTATTTGGATAATTCAGAAAGGCTTGTTAAATTCGAATAGAAAATTAGCGATTAGGGTTGTTTCATTCTCTTTCAATGATTGTTATGTTTTTATTCAATTTGAAAAAAGACTTTTAATATAATAATCTGAGAATTCCTTCCTTTTGAAACTAATGTTCGTATTCAAATATTGTTTTTCAATAATACTAGTCGAGAAAAAACAATAGAATAATTAATTGTTTCACCCTAAAAAATTATTAAAAATGGGATCATTTAGAGCAAGCCTAGAACTAGGCGGAAAAGAGTTTGATGTATTGTATTCTGAGTATGCATTCAGTAGAGATACAGATAAAAAAGGAAAACCTGCATCTAATGTTTATGGAGGTAGAGTTACGATTGAAGTAGAATCTACAGAGGATTCATCAGTAATCGAATCGATGTTGAATTCACAATTTAAATCTGTTGAAGGTAAAATTGTTTACAAAAAGACAGAGGAAGACGCTAAAATGAAGGAAGTTGAATTCAAAAATGCGTACTTAGTATATTATAAAGAAGTTTTGGATGTAAATGGAGATGTTCCAATGAAGATTCGCTTCACAGTGTCAGCTGAAGAAATCACTATTGGTAATGCAGCTATTGATAACCGATGGCCAAAAGCCTAAAACTTTAAATCCAAAATCAACACTTTTTACGTCAGTGTAGATAGATTTAATTAAAGGCATTCTGTTGTTTTATGTTTTCAAAAATCCTATTTTTTCATGTTTAATGCCAAATGGTCGTGATACCATAAATGGTATAAGTTCTTGTTTGTAAACAAGAAAATGTTATTATTTTTTTTGAATTGTTGTGTGAAATTCCCTGTGGGAGAGATTAAAAAAATAATCTTAAATAGGATCTATTGCATTCACAAAACACAGATTACCAATGAATTTTTTATACGGGCAAACTCAAAAAGTTTCGCCCGTATTTTTTTTCGATTACTTGTAGAATACGCTCTTGCTTCATTGCTTTAAAGAAAAATTCATCAATGTATCGGCATTATACCGTTATGTAAATTAACACCATAAATGGTATTATAGGAAATATTCTAATGATTCTTTCACGCCGAAAACTCAAAAGAAGAGATTAAAAATTAATATTATGAAAAATCAACATACCGAAATAAGTATTGAAGGAATTCGCTTAAAAACCTTTAATAATCTGAAACTGAAACAGCCCATTTATGATCATCATGAATTTGAACTTTCTCTTGACTTAGACTCAATAGAAAAATCAGGAGAATATACGATTGAAAAATCGAGAGATTGGTTAGGGAAAACACTGGTTATAAATTTTCAGAAAAATGAATTTGTGGGAATAATTACTAAAATAAGATTAGACCAAAACGATGGTTTTAATGGTATGCTTGTGCTTCAAGGATATTCAAAATCTATCAGAATGGAGTCTGGTAAGCATCTTCAGTCATGGAACGAAAAATCAATTAAGAAAATTGTAGAAGAAATAGCCAAACAAAATCAGGTGGATATCAGTGTGAATCCAAGAAGATCTGATTTACTACCTTATCTATGCCAGTACAGAGAATCATATTTTGAATTCCTGAAAAGACAAGCCATAGATCTTAGAGAATGGTTTTATAATGATGGAATTCTTTTACATTTTGGTTATCCAAAGTCCAGACCAGAACCAATAGAACTGGAGTATAATAAGGAAGTTCTGAATTTGCAAATAGAAATGAAAGTACATCCTTTTGCACAAGAGTTGATCAGTTTTCAGAAGAATAAAAATGAGTTTTATATAGAAAAATCAAAAAATCGTCCCAATGGTTTAAGCGAATTGGGAATGCATGCCTTCAAAACTAGTAAAGAAATATATTCTTTATCTCCAAAAAGCTATTCAGATACCCGCATTAGAAACAAAGGTGAATTTGATGATGCTTTAAAAAATAATCAAAATGCAGTGATTGCTGATTATCATGTCATAAATGGAAGTACAGCAACTAGAGGGTTAAAGCCTGGTGCGATTATCAAACTTTCTGCAGGAAAAATTGAGAACGGAGAGGAGAAAATTAATCAATATGGTGAATTTATCATTATCGAAGCCGTACACGAAGATGACAGTTTGAGTAACTACTCTTGTCATTTTAAAGCCATTCCTTCTGGTGTACAGACACCTCCGATTCCTGAAACAGAAAGACCGATGGCACAAACCCAAATGGCAACCGTTTTCTCCAATGAAGATCCGTACGGAAAAGGAAGAGTTCAAGTGAAATTCCCTTGGCAAGACCCGCATAGCCAGACGGACTGGATTAGTGTACTCACTCCCGATGGTGGAAATAGTGATTTGGTAAAAACCAACAGAGGTTTTGTTTTTATTCCTGAAAAAGGTGATCAAGTAATGGTAGGTTTTCGTTATAACGATCCCAACAGACCTTTTGTGATGGGAAGTGTTTTTAATGGAATCAATGCCACTGGAGGAGGAGAAACCAATGCGCTAAAAAGTATTAAAACACGTTCTGGGCACACGATAGAATTTAACGACAGCCAAAAATCTGAATCAATTATCATTAAAGATAAAAACAATAACAGCATTTTTATCGATACTGCAAACTCGAGTATTAGAATTTCTGCACCCGAGCATATTAGTATTAGTTCAAAAAATATTGACATTAGTGCTCATGAAAATCTAACCATAAGTGCTGGGGAAAATATGGGAATAAACTCTGGAGACGACCTCACGATAGGTGCAGGAAAAGATAGTACCATTTCTTCTGGGGAAGATATGAATATACTTGCCAAAAATATTACCGAACAAGCCAGTGAGAACTTTGAGTCTCTGGCAATGAATCTCAACGAACAGGCTGAGAAAATCTCGAAAAATGCTTTTAAGGAAGATATTGAGCTCAATAGTTCAGGTCAGGTGAAAAATAATTCGGGAGACCGAGTAAACTTATTTTAAAATGGCAGGAAATATTCTAAAAACAGGAAAGGTGATCACCAAAACTGCGGAAAAGATTACCATGAGTGCCCAAAATGGTGATTTACTACTTAATGCGACCAAAAAAATCAAATACGCAACTCAAAAAGAATTGGTGTACGGCAGTTATATTGCTCCAAAGCCACAGCAAACAAAAAATCTGTTGGTCACCAAAGTTATCTGCTCGGATTGTGAGAAAGATCAAGGCGTTCAAATAGGGAAAACCTATACATTTAAAGCAACCCAATTTTCTCGAAAACCCAAAGCAGGCGGTCATGAACTCAAAAATGTAAAATGGGCATACCAAATAGACAATGGAGAGATTCAAGAGTTTAAAAAACCAGGAAGAATTATTGGGAATTCGGTAGTCAAAAAAATCGAAATTCCAGAATCCCTTTGGGACAATAAGAGCTTACGTGTTTATGCTTATTTGCAAAATCCTGGTAAAAAAGCTAGTGTGGAGTGTTTGATTACAAATAAGGTATTAGTAGTGTTCTATCATGGAGGGCCTATGGGAGATGGTGAAACTAAGACAGATACTTCTATTGAAAGTTCTGGTTACACTGGTCCAGCTTACGAAAGGACAGTAGAGTTCATAAAGAATAAGGGTATGAACTTAAGGAGTGTGTTAATAGCTCCTGCAGCGGTTCAGTACTTCGGGGTGAAAACAGGGAAAGATTTCATTTTTGAAAACTATAATGAAGGAGATAAGATTATAATATATGGCTATAGTTATGGTGGTGATAATGCTGTTAATTTAGCTGAGTCAATCGGTGATATTCCTGTGGATTTACTTATAATAGTTGACAGCTCTGATGGACTTGGAAGAGGACTGACCGTTGATACATCCATATCTGATAATGTGAAATTAGCATACAATTTTTATCAAACAGCTGCTTCTGGTGGTTTTTCCCGATCAAAATCTTCCGATAGTGACAACCCGAATACAAGTGAAAATAGTTCGAGTGATGGTTCTTCAAACTCTATGGGGTCAAGAGGTTTTCCTCATTCTACCGAAGGAAAGGCGAAAGTACATAATATCAGACTAACTGCTGAAAAAATGTCACATGGAGAGATTCAGAATTTAGGAAAAGATAATATTCAGCGTAGGATAAATGAAAGGATTGAAACTTATATATGCCCATGACACTATGAAAAAAATACTAATTATTTTGCTAGTTATTACATTGGGACTGATTTTGTTAGTTTTTTCGATTCCAAGCCTACTACGCCTTTATGATCCAGATATAACGGACGTATTGGTAGAGGGATATGTTTATAAAGCTCAAGGTAAAACCCCTGTGGGGCAGGCTAAAGTTGTGGTTTTTAATAGTGCGTATAGAGCAAATAGAGAAGACTATACCGATTATTCTACCTATATAGCTCATGATACATTGATGCTGAAAACGAATAATGAAGGTTATTATTCAATAAAAATAAAACGAAGTGCCTATTTGTCTTTAAAAGTTTTTAAAGAAGGTTTTCTTATATCGGACTATTATGGATACACCAGCAAAAGGAATAGGAAAGACTTCTATCTAACAGAGGGAGCATCCATAGAGTCAGATTTATATTTGCCAAATAACGTTATAGAAATTGTGGAATGAAATTTCTTGATAATCTGATTTCATTTTTTTAATAAATGAAAAAAAAATATAAAACATATCTGTTGGTTGTGCTTACAACAACCCTTCAATATTTTTGGTTTTTGCCTAGGGGTAAATCCTGTTCAGATCCAATTGAAGACAATATCTGGCTACCACTTTTGCCCGTGCTTTTTTTGATGCTTATTCTTACCTTTTTGATAAAAAGGTTTTCTAAAAAATATTTAGTATTTAAGAATTCACTTTTATTAGTTGGTTTTTGGCTTTTAAGTAATTATTTATCCTTTCATGACCGAGTGTCCTGCTGGACAACATATTTATTTTATGAGGAATTCAGCGAAGTTTTTTATTTATCGCTTTTCCCTATAACAATTTGTTTAGCCATTTTTATGATTGGCAATTTCTATTTCGAAAAATTGATGATGGGTGACAAAATAAAACACTTTAATCCCTACACCTTATGAAAAGACAAGAACCCTATATATTATCAAATCCACCCAAAAAAAGACCCAAAAATGGGAATGAACGTTATCAAGTAAAACACCAAACGAGAGTGCGGAAAGAAGGAGAGGTTTCCTCTTCTACCTTGGAGTATGAACTAGATTTTCGATTCAGTGATCACTTTATTAGTTTTAAGAAAAGAAACTTTTTGGTGGATGGAAATCCAATAATGGAAAAAGTGCCTGAAATTTATCTCCATGCTCAAAAAACCTTGAATTCTATAGAGTTTAAATGTAGAGAAGGTGGAAATATAAAAGATATTTATGAATTTCAAGAACTCTATGCAAAATGGGAATATCAAAAGTTTTTGATTCGCCAAGAGTTTGTTGGAGTGTCTGTGGATCAAATAGTAGAAACTTTTGAGAGAACCTATTCAAATAGAAAAAAAATTGTGGAGCGTTTAAATAAGAATTGGGTTCTTCAAACTTTTTATCATTCATTTTTAAATGATTACCTCATCTACTATGGGCAAAGACGAGAGAGATTTATCGCAAAAGGGATTTTAGGTGGTTTGGACTTACCTTTTCAAGGTTGGCAAGAATTAGGACTCAAGAACCAACAGCTTCATTTAACAACTCAAGCAGAACTGGCGAAAGATAAGGTGGATGATTCTTTGCTTCAGAAGTATTGTAAGGAGCAATTGCAGATGGATAATTGTGAAGATTTATCCATAAAACTTACAGAAGATACGCTTTTGGATTATCAAAAAATATGGATACTTGAAAGCATTGTAAAGCATGAGATAAATATAGGAGATTATCAAAAAGAAGTAGAATTAACCTTAAAAATAATAGAAGATGAACAATAATGAAACAGAAAAAGTGAAAAAATCGGGTAAACCAAATAAAGTAGGTATTTATCCTGTATGTCAGGGAGCTATGTGTAAATGCAATAGTGCAAAAGTTCCCAAAACATTGGCAGAATTTGAGGTGATGTCTCAAGAGACAGTTTTCCTGAATGATAAAGAAGGGAAGGAGAAAAAAGTGGGAACAACACTAGATTTAGCCGTTCCCTTTGCGAAAAAAATCGCCACTTTTAGCGATTGTAAAAACCAACCTATGGGTTTCGGTATTTTTAAAGTTTGTACGCCCAATATTGTGGAATGGAAAAAAAGCTATGAAGCCATAAAACTAGACAATGGAGCTACAGCACTTATAAAAGAAAGTGAGGGAGTTTGTAGTTTTGGAGGGAAAATAAGTTTTGAAACTCATGGACAAACCCAAACGATAACGCCTGCAGAAGTAGCAGCAACTCCTCCTGAAATTGCAGCCATGCTTACAGATAATTTTCTTTCTGAAGAGGAACAAAGCAAATTAGCTGCAGGTACTTTTTCTCAAAAAGATCTTGCTAGCATAAAAGTTTCGGCAATAAAAACAACAGATACACAAAGACCCAAAAAGAAGACATACACCTATATGAATGAGCGTAAAACCATAGAGTTTAAGGCTTACTTTGAGAAAAAGATTCCTACGGAAAAAGAAAAATCTGGACTGAATTGGGTGGTGTATATGAAAGAAAACAAGCATTACCGAGAAGTAGATACTTTTGTTGATAAAGGGGAACTATTTAAATTCCCTTACCGCACACAGGGTTTGTACGTTGTAGAAGCATTTACAAAAGAGAAACAATTTAATAGACAAGCAGGGAAAGGCGGTGTCATAAAATTTGTAAGAATAGACGGGCAAAGGCTCAAAAAAGAATTGAAAATATATGTAGGAAAAGATGAGCGAGTACGGGTTCGGCAGAATGAAACGGCAAAAATAGTGGCGGAGTTTGCTTTTAAAAACCGAGGAGGAATAAAACCCAAAGATATTTATTGGGAAGTGAGAGATACAAAAGGCAAAAAAGTATCTTTTAAAAGATCTAATACAGAAGCGGCTATAGAAATTGCCCCAAGGAAAGGGAGTCAAACAGAGTGGCTTAAAATATTTGCCCTTTATGGGAAAGTAAAAACCCATGATAAAACCTTAGTTATCGGGAATAACTATGTGACTGCCATAAAAACCAATAAAAATGTGGTGAGTGTTTATCAAAACGGAGAAAAACAAAGCGACCGCCATGAGGTAAGCCTTGAAGTATCCTCTTTTGTGATGAATCCTGCTACAGCAGAAGAGCAAGCAGAAGTAAAATGGACTTCCTATCAATCTGACGAAACGATGAACAAAGAACATATTATAGGGAATGGTGCGAGTATTTGTCAGATTATAGACAAAGAGTCGGAATGGTATTTTGAAGCATTTGTAGAAAAACCTCAAGGGGCTAAAAAACCAACTTCCAAACTAATAAAAGCCATCTATCCCAAGATTACAAAAGCCTACTGGGCAGATAAAAACGGAAATGCCATTAGTAAAAGTGGTTATGGACACCAAGTGTATATCCATCTGGAAACCCATGGTTTGCAGGGTGAGAAATTTCAGTTGAAAGTCTGGGAAGCCCAAAGAGGAAAACACAGTTATATAGAGAATGCAGGAACAGAAATAGAAATTAAGGAAATAAATGGTGTGGTGAACCAAGCATTTACCATTCCTAATGACAAGAAAGCAGGAATTATGGAATATTTCCAATACGAATTCTTTTTCACCATAGAAAAATTGGATTATCCTGTACTGGGAACTCAAAAAGAAGAAAGAGCGGGCAATCAATACCTTCTCGTACCCGATGAGAAAAAAGTCCGATATCTGTTTGTGGATGCCAGAGAGCAAATTACGAGCCTGAAAATCTACGAAAACACTGGTGAACCTCACCTCGGAATTGTAAAATACGGTGATACCGTTAGCTTTAAAATAAATACCCGTAACTTGGTTGGTCAGAAATTGGAGTTTGAGATATGGAAAGACATAAAAGAAGATAATCATACAGATGAGTACAGTTTTTATGATACTTTAGATGATAAAAACATGAATGCAAGTCTAACCATTGAGATAGACAAAGAAGGCAATGGTGAAACAAGCTTCACCATCCCAAAGAACTGGGAAGATCAGCACAAAATTCTATCCAGACGACCATGTTATTACTATTTAAAAGAAAAAAATAGTGGCGAAGAATTTCCCAGAGCCTACTATATTGCAAACCCAAACAAGACCGAAGAAGAGAATAAGAAGAACAGTAAACGAATCCGAGCTTTAATGCTAAAAATAGCCAAAGATGATATACGCAGTGGAGAAGCGGAATATGATAATGCCGTTGTTTTGGGTGAGGAGATGGAGATGATGATGAGGGAAAATAAGGTCTGTAAATGTGAGGCTCGTTTAAGAGCGTATATGCGGATGCTGAGAATTGGCGAAGGTACAGGAGAGCTGAAACCTACCATCGATAAAAAAACAAAAAAAATTATTTATGTTACTAAAGATCCTCAAATAGGTTATACTACAGCTTTTGGAGGGAATAAAATAGCCGATTTAAGTAAACATCCAGAAAAAGTATATAGTGGTTCTTCGGCAGCAGGAGCTTATCAAGTTATGAGATACACTTGGTGGGAATTTAGTGGTTTTGAAGTAAAAAGGAAGAGAAAAACTGGAGTTTATAAGAAATCTAAAGATTTACTAAAAAAATATGGAATCAAAGATTATAGTCCTGCTTCACAAGATATGATATGTGTATTACTAATGAAGCATCATCCAGGATGCCAACTTTTCTTAAACTACATAATAAAAGGCGAAATAGAAAAAGGCACTCGGCAATGTGGAAGTAGAATTTGGGCTAGTTTACCAGAAAAAGGAGACTCAAGTCGGTATAAATTTAAAGGTAAACCTCAACCAGCCACACCTATGAAAGTTGTACTAGAACATTTCGAAGAGTTTTATAACCAAGAATTACAAGGCACTAGTAATTTACATTTAGAAGAGGGGTTTCTAAAGAAATTTATGGTTCCCTGTAAATGTAAGACAAAATCTGGTACTAATGGAGAAGTGTGTAAATCATGCAATAAAAAACATATAGATTTGGGAGATAGCACCAAGTGGATAACACAACAACCAAATAAATGTTGGCATGCATGTGTGAAAATCTTATTAAACTATGGTCTTCCCTCTGGCTCAGGCTGGAAATCAGGAGCGATTCAAATGGTCCAAGAAATCGGAGGACTGTTGAAGGTTAAAGATAGTCAGGCAGGATTATTATATCTTGACACCCAATTAGAAAAAGGGAATCCTGTTTTGGTTGGAGTTGATCACACATTAGGGTTAGCTAGAAATGAAAAAACTACTGATCACTTTGTTGTCATTATTGGCAGAGGTTGTGAAAATGGAAATGTTTATTATACATTCTATGAAGTAGGGACACAATGGATTAATAAAGGTACTAGTAATGAAAACAGACTTAGGTTAAAAGATAATGGGACTTTAATTGGTTCGCCTATATATAGTCCAAACAAAACATATACAGTATCTCAGGTGAGAAAAAACAAGTAAGATGAAGAATTATTTATTTATTTTTATATATATATTGGTTGGTTGTGATTCACAAAGTGAAATTCCAGATAAATTACAAAAAACTACTTGGGTACAGATTTTAGAGGAAGATGGGAAATTTTATAGATTATGTGATGAGCAAGATATTATGTATACATTCAAGTTTTTTAATGATTCCTTACGTTTCTTTAGAATGTCGGATGAATATGAAAAAATAAAAAATGTAAGCTTAGTCAATAATGAATATTCATTGAGTTTTGAGCCGAATTCTTACGGGAACATTGACTATGTTTATAAAGTAACGTGGAAAGACGAAAATCTAGGAATAACTTATTGGGAATATCTAGAAGATGGAGTGAGCATTACAGAAGATACAAAATATTATAGTAAATATCAAATAGATAGTTTGAACTATTATAGGCTGCCAGATCCACCGTGTCTTGCGTGCAATAGTAAGGTACATTGTGAAACATTAGAAAATGTTACTGGAATTTATGAAGGTATTAATGTGACAACATGGACTCAGAATCTTCGAAATCAAGGCGAAGTTGATATTATGGTCAAGGAACAGGTAAAGTTAAATATCGTTGAACCAGACAGTGTTGTTTATCTTTCAAAAACAATAGACGCTAAAAATGTTTCATATCCGAACGAGATAATCATTAGAGGTAGTTTGATACGTTCAGAAGATAAAGTATTAAAAATCCATGTAGAGACCATATTTTATGATTCTGAATTGCAAAGTGATAAGTCGTTTAGGGAATACGAAATTGTTGTAACCGATAATCAAAACATTTATCTACAGGGAGAGATATTAAATCTAGAGAAAGGAGGCATTATTAGAAAACCTTCTTTAATATTAAAAAAGCAATAGGTCAATTCTATAAAAGAAATGTTTAAAAGCTGAAATAAAGAGTGTGAGAGATTATTTATCAGTGGTTAAAATCAATACATTACGATGAAGAGGATTGTAAAATACGCTGATACCATTAACTTTAAAATAAATACCCGTAATTTGGTTGGTCAGAAATTGGGTACATATAGATGTTAGAGAATTTTCACAAGAATTTCTAACAAAAGAATTTTTTGTAAAAAACAATTCAGAATTAATACCCACTACAATCGTTAATCTTGCTAAACAGAAGGTTTTTCTAGTACATGTGAGGTAATACTGCAAGTCAAACAGCTACAGTAAACCAGGAGGGACAAGAAGAACGAGTAGACCCAAAAACCCTAAAGGCTTGTGACAAATTAATTGAATTCATAAAAGAATGGGAAAAATTTGAACCTTATATTTATGATGATTCAAAAGGTTATGCAACAATTGGATATGGATATTTAATTGCACGAAATAGTAAAGATAATATTACCATTCCTGATGAATTTAAAAATGGAATTACTGAAGAAAAGGCGACAGTATTGTTCAAAAAGAATTTAGAAAAATATGAAAAATCTGTACAAAGAGATGTAACGGTTAATCTTTATCAAAAAGAGTTTGATGCATTAGTAGATTTATTATTTAATTGTGGGGCATACTTCTTAAAAAACGAAAAGGCTCCTAAGTTGTATAAGAATTTAATTGATGAAAAATATGAAGATGCTGCTAAAGAGTTTTTAGATATTGAAAATAAAATAAGAAGAGAACAAAATTATCAAATGTTTATTAATGGGAACTATGATTCAACACACTAAAAGTAGCGTATTTATTTACTTATTTATCCAATTGTTTATTTCATGTAATGGAAATGGGCAAGACAAAAAAGAAGGAGTTTGGTATTTTACGAAGTCCAGGCAATTTGTATTAGATCCCAAAAATGAAATAGAAACTCTTTTTGATTACAAAGATCAATATATTGTCCTGAGGAATGACAGTATTTTTTATGCAATAGGTGATACCATTACTCCTGCATGTTTGGTAAATGGGGATTTGATAAAAGAAAGCTTAGATTTTAATATAAATGGGGGTGATGATGACAGGAAAAGAATAAAAATGTTTTTAAAGGATACACTTAATCTGGATGAAAAAAAATTTAAAGGGCTTTATAAATTAGATTGTGATCCACCAATGAATAAGCTTTTTGATTTTGGAGATAAATTTTTGATTAGAGAGTATGGAGTTTATTATCATGTCTTTGAAAAAACAAAACCTTTAACCCAAAAGACCAAAGACGTTAAAGTGGAGATAGAAAACCTAGAAACCTACATTTTGCCAATAGATTATGACAAATCCAAATCATTAACTTTTACGCCAATTAAAGGTGTTTTTTCCGAAATTGATATGGAAAACCTTAGCCTTTTAAAACTTCCTATGATTTATGATTTGAACCCTATTTTGATTAGAGGGCATCATCCAAGAGGAGATGAACAATATTGTTTAGCTATTTTCAATAATCAAATGCAGATGTTAGATTATATGAGAATTATGTACTTTGAGGAAACTGAACAGGAAGATGATTTCGGAGTATTATTAACAAGCTTTTCGATAAATAAAGATTATCAACTTACTATTAAAAAAGAAAAAAGTTTAAAAAATAGAAATCTAATAGAGAAAGTTAGATACAAAGTAATGAATGAAGGTAAATTTAAAAAATTAGACAATGACTTTTGAAAAACAAATATTAGTGGTATTCAGTGTTTTGTGTATGACGATAATTTTATTTTTGCTCTATCGTAAGAGGAAAAGTTCAGAGTATCAATTTATAGCATTGCAGATGTTGCTAACTTCTGTGATTTGGCTCACAATCGCATTGGCGTTTTTAGGTTCTAAATACTTCAGTTACGTAGATCTTGTAGATAGGGTTGATCGTGAGAGGAGTACAGAAAATATACCTAAAAAATGCAAGTTTACAGAATCAGAATTCGATATCATTGAAGAACTTTTCAGGGCAAAAAAGAACTTAATTGGCTATAGTGCTTTCATTGAGGAGTCTGCTCTTAGTTTTGATCCAGAAGATTTTTCTTTTGAAGAAAGTTTTTTAGAAAATGATATTTTGAAATTTGAGAATAAAGAGTATAGTTTAGAATACTGGAAAGAAGTTGATTCTATTGTTAATTCAATTTATACAGGTAATAATCCATATTATTTGGAACGGAGTAATTCCTATTTTCCTATCACAATTGTACCTAGTTCAGATGATTCAAAAAATGCATTTGTAAGTCAAAATGATATCGTATTTCATAATCTTGAAGATTATGAATATAAAAGTAAAATAAAATATATTCAAAGAAAGATTAGAAATTTTGATAGGTCTGCTAGTTCTATTACAGAATTGTGGGAAACAAATAGAGGGTATATTTATGCAGTTGTTTCAAAATCAAAATACAATTTGGTTGCCAAAATGATCGATGACCTTATTGTTATCTATGATAGAATTATACAAGAACCCAATTATAGAGAATTTTACCAAGCACACAATATTTATATTGATTCAGTTGGCTCTCAGCATACCTATAACAATATTGTGTTTCTTAGCTACCCAACCTATGAATTTGTGGACTCCTTTGATAGTTATTGGGGGTTTGGTTTTTGGGATAGACGTTTTACTGAAAAAAATGACCAAGCAGTTTATAAAATTCTCAAAGAAATACAAAAACATTATAACGATTGATTATGAAAAAAACGACACTTATTATTGCAGTGTTAGGGCTTATAATTTTGAATATTGCATCCTATTATACAAAATTATCAAATACCCTTAGTGTACAGTTAGATAAAAAAATAAATAATAATTTAAAAAGAGCCAACAAAATATCACGATTGGAAAAAAGAATAGAATCAATCCGAGAGTTAAGCCGTAGTCAATCTCATTATGAATATTTAGATTTAAATATTGTAGATTATTATAGGGTAAATACCTGTTTGAAGGATCATATTGAAGATGTCAATTTACCTAGCGATTGTATGGATTATATTGTAGATCTGCTAATTGATTATAAAGGAAAAGTTGATTTTATCGAATCAATAATAGGTTATTCAATATATTATAATGACTTTTCAGTTGGTTATTGGTTTCCAAGGGATTTATTTGAATATAATGCATCATTTGATGCTAAGGTAGTTCGTCATTTTTTGAATAGATACCGAAATCCACAAAAATTGGAGGAAGAATTTAATACCTATAAAAGTTATTTTTATAACAGAATACCTAAAAGTATTTATGATAAAGTTTTTAATAAAATTGTTACGGATCTTTTAAATTCATTCAATGATATTGAACAACAGGAAGATAAAGAATCCTATTTTAAAGAAATCTATGCTAAAGCAGAAATAGATTATAGTCATAGTGATTACTGGACAATTACTTTTTGGAAAAGAAGAGCAGAGGAAAAGAATGATACAGTGGTCTTTAATATATTGACAGAAATTAAAAAACACTATGAATGAACAAAGAACAAATACAAAAGTACTTTAAATGTAAATTTTACTTGGAGAATAACTATATATGAGAAACCGTATATAATTGCACTCTATTAGGAATTACCACTAACCCTCAAAAAAAACAAACCTGAGCCTTGTTTTGTCGATAGACATGTTTTGATAGGCAGTAATGTGAATTTACAGCAAGAAGTCTATGAATTGAGTACTTTTGTGAAAAAATTGTAGCAAAGTGAACATTCAAGATACCATTGTGGCATTAGCTACGGCAAATGGAGCAGGAGCCATAGCCGTGATTCGTTTATCAGGAGAAAACGCCATTCATATTGCCAATAGCGTTTTTAAGTCGGCAGTAAATGAAAAAGCCTTGGTAGAAAAGAATAGCCACACCATCAGCCTTGGAGATGTGGTGGATGGAGAAAGAATATTGGATCGAGCTTTGTTTTCTGTTTTTAAAAATCCGCATTCCTACACGGGTGAAAATGTGGTTGAAATTTCCTGTCATGGTTCCGTCTTTATACAGCAACAAGTCCTTCAACTACTCATCAAAAAAGGAGCAAGAATGGCAACTGCAGGAGAATTTACCATGCGAGCCTACCTCAATGGAAAAATGGATCTTGCCCAAGCCGAAGCCGTAGCCGATTTGATAGCCGCAAACTCCGATGCTTCTCACCAAAATGCCATGCAACAAATGCGTGGAGGTTTTTCCAATGATCTACAGGATCTTAGAGAGCAACTGATTCACTTTGCCGCCATGATTGAGTTAGAACTCGATTTCTCTGAAGAAGACGTAGAATTTGCCGATCGATCGGAGCTTCACGAATTACTCCATAAACTTGAAAAGGCCTTAAAATACCTCTCTGATTCTTTCTCCTTAGGAAATGTGATCAAAGAAGGAATCCCCGTAGCAATAGTAGGAGAGCCCAATGTGGGGAAATCTACCTTACTCAACGCTTTGCTCAATGAAGAACGCGCTATAGTATCTGACATAGAGGGAACTACCCGAGATACTATTGAAGACGAATTGGTACTCGATGGAATTTGTTACCGATTTATAGACACCGCTGGAATTCGAAAAACAGCTGATACCATTGAGTCTATCGGAATCCAAAAGACTTATGAGAAAATCGCTTCTTCCCGAGTGGTTTTGTATATGATGGATGCTCAAAGGCTTCATAATAAACAAAGTGAATACTTGGAAGAAATCCAAAAAATAGCCAAAAAATACCCCGATAAACTTCTGATTCCTATTCTCAATAAAGTGGATGCCCTAGAAAAGGAAATTCCTACAGAACTCCAAAATTTATCTCATTTTATTGCCCTCTCTGCCAAACAAAAACAAGGCGTAGAAAAACTCACCCACCTACTTATTTCCTTAGTAGAAAAAGGTGCTCTAACCAACAACGATACCATAGTTACCAATAGCCGACACTACGAGGCACTCACCCAAGCCTTAGATTTTATCAGAAAAACCCAAGAAGGACTCCAACTCCAAATTCCAGGCGACCTCCTTGCGATGGACATCCGTCAATCGCTCCACTACCTAGGAACCATCACAGGAAATATAGACGTGGATGAAGATATCCTAGGGAAGATTTTTAGTAGTTTTTGTATAGGGAAGTAACCATGTAAAATAAAGGATTATCAAAATAGAATAAAACCCATATAAACTATTGTTTATCTGGGTTTTTTAATTTTGTTATATATGATTGTTTTGTGATTATATATGTTTTATTTGTCTCTAATTTGTACCTTTGCTGTACCTTTTGTGTTTTTGCGATACAAAAATTGGAAAATAATTGGATATAGGGAGAAATAAAGTTACTTAATAAACCTTATTATATTCTAATTATTTTAATCGTTACTTAAAAATGGTATAAATGACAAAATCAACTTTTACGATTCTAAAACCTTGTTTGCAATGTGGGAATATGTTTGAAGCTCAAAAAAGAACTACAAAATATTGTTCTCATAAGTGTAACTCTAAACATTATAAGATTAGAAAAAGATTAGAAGTAAAGAAGGAGGTAGAAGGTGAAGTAAATCAGCAAATAAAACCGAAAGTTAATGCTTTATCTATGGCTTTAATTAAGGGTAAAGAATTTCTAACGGTTAATGAAGTTGCACATTTATTGAATTGTTCAAAAATGACAGTATACAGAATGATAAAAGAGAAAAGTATTAACTCATATAATCTGAGTAAAAGATTAACACGAATTAAACGATCAGATATTGAAATTTTATTTGAGAAAAAAACTACCATACCTGTAAAGGAACTAACTATAGATGACTGTTATATAATGGAACAAATTATTAATAAGTTTAATGTTTCGAGAAATACTATTTATAATTATGTAAGTAAACATGGAATAAAAAGAATAAAACAAGATGGTGTTACTTATTATTCTATTCAGGATATTGAGCGAATTTTTAATGTTTAACTAATTTTACTATTATCATGGCTATAAAAGTTACTTTAAGATTAAAGCCAATAAAAGACGGTCGTTTAAGTCTTTATCTAGATTTCTACCCTGCTATTTTCAATCCAAAAACCAATAAGAAAACAAGAAGAGAATTCTTGAGAATGTATGTTTTGGAAAAACCTAAAAATAGAAAAGATAAGAAGCATAAATCTGAAATGTTATATATCGCAGAAGGAATTCGTCAGAAAAGGGAAAACGAATTAAATAAACCTGAAATATATACTGAATATGAGAAGGGGTTGTTAAAGAAGAATGAATTAGGTAAAACGAATTTTTTGGAATACTTCTATAAGATGGTAGAAAGTCGTGAAGGAAAAACAAGAGATAGTTGGTATGCTTCTTATAAATATTTAAATGATTTTACAAATGGTGAAATACTATTTAATCAATTATCTATAAGTTTCTTTGAAAATTTCAAACAATACTTGTTGAGTTGTGACAGTCGTAATGTTATAGGGAAAAAACTGTCAAAAAATACTGCATCATCTTACTTTAAAAAGGTGAAAGCATGTTTAAAACAAGCATATAAGGATGATTATTTAGCGACTGATCTAAATTCCCAAATTGCACCTATAAAAGAAGAGGAAAGTATTAGAGAGTATCTTTCAATTGAAGAATTAAACAGGCTAGTAAAGACACCATGTAAAAATGAAGTTATAAAAAAAATGGCTTTGTTTTCTGCCCTAACAGGGTTAAGATTTTCAGATATTAACAAGTTAAAATGGTCTGAAGTAAGAGTTGAAAATAGTGAATATAAAATTGTTTTTACTCAAAAGAAAACAAAAGAAAATGAATTTCACCCTATATCAGAACAAGCCTATGAACTACTAGGAGATCGTTTAGATGGAAGTATGAATGTATTTGAAGAAATCAAATATTCTGCATACAATAATAAGCATTTAAAACAATGGGTAATTGATGCAGGGATTAGAAAGAAAATATCTTTTCATAATTTTAGGCACACATATGCTACTTTGCTATTGGAATCTGGAACTGATTTATATACTGTATCTAAAATGTTAGGACATAAGAATGTAAAGACAACACAGATTTACGCAAAAGTGGTTGATTCCTTAAAAAAACAAACTGTAGATAGAATTAAATTAAATTTTGAAGATGAGTAAAATAGATGATTTATCTTTTGATGAATATATAAAAAACATTAGTGGTTATAATTACTTTGCATTATTTGAATTAAAATTCAGAGAAATGGGGACTAATAATAAATATAACACTTTACAAGGAAGTATATTTTTATTCAAAAATAGTGAATTATTTAGTGATAAAGAATTCCGTGATGGACTTAAAGATCTAATAGATGTAGTTAATAAAATTGAGATAGAAAGATGTGTTGATTATGCACTTATTGATATTATAAACTATATAGAAAATAAAACAAATAATTTCGAAACATCAAAAGTTAACATTGCTTTAAAAGAAATGGAGGTTTTTGAAGAAATAGAATTCAAAGAAATAGTAAAACCTCAATTGATAGAATATTACAATTTTAAAAAATGGAAAATCCCTTTTAAAGTAGTAAGAGTCATGGATGATCCAGTTGAAATTATAGAATTTCATGAAATGCTAAATAAGATCTCCCCTTTCTGTATGGATTCATTTTATGAAGTAAAGAATTTATTAAAAAGTAAATTAAAATCACATGATGATAACAAAATAATAAAGGAACAAAATGAAGGTGAGCTTTCTTTGAAAATACAAAAGCATTTTGGATTCTTTAACATGAAATGTCCTCGAAAACACAAACAAATATTGAATGATAATGATTTCGAGAAATTGATTAATTGGACAATTAGCTATTATGAGAATGATTGTATTGTCCCAAAGATTACAGAGCCTATAAAAGTTGTAAATACAAACAAAACTTATGTTCAATTAGCATTTAGATATTTGTTTAAGGTACTCCATAATAACAGAACATATCCTAATTCTCTTTTTGAATTTTATAAAAAAACCTTTGCTCCTTATTCTGAAGACAAAGAAAAAAACTTTATGGCAGTAAGAAATGATGATGAGGTAAAGAAATTAATGCATATTGATTATTAAATAACGATATCCGTAAATACGGATTTTAACCGTAAATTATCCGTATTCTATTTTCAGTATTTCGCAAAGTATTACAAATAAAATACTGAAAATATGACAGAAGATTTATCATTCGATAAGTTGCCAAAAGCAGTGGCAATATTAATGAAAGAGGTTTTTGAAATTAAACGTCTTTTAGTTGAAATTGAGGGGCAAAATAATATTCCAGAGCCTGAACTATTTCTGACAATTAAAGAAACGGCAAAGTTTCTTAATCTTAAAGTACCGACTATTTATAGTAAGGTGAGTAGAGGTGAACTACCTGTAATGAAAAGGGGTAAAAGCCTCTACTTTTCTAAAGCTGAACTTATAGAGTATCTAAAGGAGGGGCGTAAAATGTCCAACTCTGATTTGGATAAACAAGTGGAAAATTATTTGAGAGATAATTAAATCCTTGAAATTATGATAATTCAGAAAAACAAGGTTGAAATAATTCTAATAAATGATCAGATTATAGGAGTTATTTCTCAAGTGATTTCAGAAATGAATTATAGTTTAACTTATAATTTAGGTTCGCTGTTTTTTAGAGTGAAAATTTTAAAAATATATTGTGTTTGGTGGTGTCAATCTTTGGGCTTAAAGAAATACCCTCAGATTTCAAATCTGTCATTGAATAATTATATAATTGATGCAAATGATAGATTTTATAAAATTTAGAACTGAAGGTAAAGCTGATTTTCTAATTAATAATCATGCTTTAAATTATAGAAGTTCAATTAAAACTTATACTGGAGAAATTATTGATTACCCTTATAAAATGCACAAAGATTATAAGAGTTTCAAAATTGATATACATCCACTAACATTTTATACAAAAGGAACTTTTCATAAGTATTTACAGAATGGTGAGAATTGGAAAGATTTCTCAATTTATGATTTCAAAACTGCTGTTCAGGGTTTTGAAAAAGAATTTGGTTTAGATATCGAAAATTCAACCATTCATTTTATAGAGTATGGAGTCAATATGACTGTACCTTTTAATCCGAACTTAGATAATCTTCGTAAAATTTTCATTAGCTATAAGGGTAGACCATTTCAACCATTAAGGAGCAATACTACTCAATGTATCGGACTTGAGTGCGTTTTTAGTCAATATAGAATTAAGTTGTATTCAAAGACATTACAATACAATTTAAAAGAAAATGTAATAAGATTTGAAATCCAAGTCTCTAAAATGCAAAAAATAGGGACTAAGGATTTACGAATTAAAGATCTTTATTCTGAAGATTTAGTAATCACCAAAATGAAAATTGATTTGGTCAATGTTATGGAACGAATGATTGTTTTTGATGAAAAAATTAAAGCAAAAACAATAAATGAAGAGTTATTCCTAAGTCAAGTTTCGAATCCAAATTATTGGGCGGGGCTAAATCCAAAATCATTTTTTAAGCAAAAGCAAAAATATATGCGAATTGTTGAAAGTCGAAACGCGGTTCTACATTCATCTTTAATTACTCTTGTTAAAGATAAATGTAATGATCTATCTTTTAAAAATGAGGAGAACAATTTACCCTTTAATATAAGTGGTAAAAAATTCACTAAAGAAGATTTATAACACCATGTAATTAACCATAGATAGAATTAGTAAAAGTACTTGCCCCATTAAAAACAGAATTATATACTAAAAGTTATGAGTAAATCGACAAAAGCTATAGTAAATCTGAGGGTTTCAGAAATTGCCTCATTACTTATAGATGGTAAAAGCAGAATAGATATTGTAGAATATAGTTCTATAAAATGGACTATAGGAGAAAGGCAAACGGACAAATACATTGCAAAAGCTAGAGAGTTAATAAGCAATGAGAATAAAAAGAATGTACGATATGATTACGGTAAAGCTTTAAAGAGATATGAACTCTTGTATTCTAAAGCAATGGAAGATAAGGATTACAGATTAGCCCTGTCTGTAAATAAAGAAATATCTCAATTACAAGGGTTGAATAAGATAGAAGTAGAACATTCAGGTAGTATAGAGTTTATCTCTAATATCCCTGATTAAAAAAGTAAATATGAAAAAAGAAGAACAAGAAATTTATAAATCAATTAGTTTGTCTATTGAAACATTAGAGCAGTTAATTGATTGCAGTTTTAATTATGAGAGAGTTAGAGTTGAAACTGTTAAAAGGATGTCTAGTATTGATACAAAATATCAAGGAATATCTGATAGATATAAAGTGATATGGAATCCTAATAGGTACGTATTTTTCACAAGGAGTCATGATATTGGAATATTAAAATATTTTGACGTGGAGGCATATGACCTTAATGACGAATCAAGTGAAGAGGCTGTTTATTATTTGTACCTATTTGTTAAAATCTTTATTGAATTATATAAACAACCTAAACAGTTAATTAAGTATTTCAATTCATGAGAATAGACTTTGCAAATTACTACCAACCTAAACCCAAACAAGCTAGTGCTCATTCTTGCCGAGCTAAGTATTTACTCTTTGGAGGTGCAATGGGTGGAGGTAAATCATGGTTCCTGTGTGCTGAAGCCATCAAAAATGCTATGATGTTTAACGGTAATAGGTTAGTAATACTAAGAAAGGAATTATCGGTAGCTAGAAGAACGATTCTAGTTACCTTCTTTTCCATTTGTCCTCCTGAGATTATTAAAAGCTATAATCAAAGCTCTTTGACCATTACATTTGTAAATGGTTCTATTCTCACCTTTATGGAAGCCAATATTAGTAAAGACCCGTTATTGAATAAAATTAAAGGATTAGAGATTGGATGGGCAGGTATTGATGAAGCTAATGAAATCAGTAAGGAAGTTTATCAAATTCTAAAAACTCGATTACGTTGGGTTCTGCCAGATGGAAATAAGCCTAGATACGAAATTAGATTAACTAGTAACCCTGAGAACTGTTGGTTGATTCCAACCTTTATTCAATCTACGAATGAAGATGAAGTCTATATTCAATCTCTAACCTCAGATAATTACAGTAAGGATAGTGATTACTATAAAAACTTAGAAGAAGCTTTTAAGGATAATCCTATCATGCTAAAAAAGTATTTGGAAGGAGATTGGTCAATGATTGATTCTATTAATCAGCTTATTCCAAATGAATACATTTCCAATTGTCAGATTCAAAAACGTCAGAACGACTACAGATCAATTGGAATTGACCCTGCACGTTTCGGTGATGATCGGACTGTCTTTGTTGTCATCTTTGATGGAGATGTTCGTAAGATAGAAACCTATCAAAAAACCTCAATTTCAGAAATTGTCACCAAAGCCATAGAATTAATGAGCTACTATGGTATAAATCCTGAAAATGTCGGTGTTGATGGTGTTGGTATTGGAGCAGGTGTAATTGATGAATTAGCATCTAAAGGTTATCGAGTAAAAGAACTGATTGGAGGTGCAAAACCAGAAGAAGTTAATTTTCCAGACAGCTTTCAACCCAGTAATCTTCGTTCTCAAATGTTTTATCAATTAAGGCAAGATATGAAAGAAGGGAATATCGGTAATATTCAAGATCAGACTTTAAAACTAGAGCTTGGTTCAATCACTTATGAAATAGCAGGTGATAAAACTGTAAAAGTTGCCAATAAGGATGTTATCCGAAAAATGCTTGGATCAAGTCCTGATATTGCAGATGCTCTTGTTTATGCCAATTGGGTAAAAGAGACAAGATCAGGTTTACCTGAAGGTTATTTACCAGCAATTAGTGGAAGTATAAACATCCGAGAAATAAATGGATGGTAGTCATATCTTTTATTAAACCGACGTTTAACAGATGATGCAACATGAAATATGTAGGATATTATAGGGTTTCAACCCAAAAACAAGGAAATTCAGGTTTAGGATTGAAAGCTCAAAAAACGGCTGTTCAAAAGTTTCTAAAATCCGATGATGAATTGATTATCGAATTCGAAGAAATTGAAAGTGGTAAGAATAACCAAAGACCTCAACTTAAAAAGGCAATAGAATATTGTAAAGAACGTAAAGCGACTTTACTCATTGCCAAATTAGATAGATTGTCAAGAAATGTAAGTTTTATATACACATTAAAAGAATCTCAGGTAGATTTTGTTTGTGTAGATATGCCCAATGCTTCAAAAGTAACCATTGGAATCATGGCTGTTTTAGCTCAAGATGAACGTGAAAGGATTTCTAAGCGAACAAAAGTTGCTTTACAGGAACTTAAGGCAAAGGGTAAGAAATTAGGAAGCCCTCAAAACTTAACAGACAAATCTCGTAAAAGAAGTATTGAAGTACGTCAAACAAGAGCATTAAATAATGAGTCGAATAAAAGAGCTACGATTCTTATTTCAAGTCTTAAAAAAGAAGGTAAGTCTTATCAATCAATTGCTAATACATTAAATGATAATAGCTATTTGACAAGTAGAGGTAATAAGTTTACATCAATGGCAGTAAAGCGATTGTTTGACAGATATCAGAGTCAAAATTTAGAATATCAAGTCTAATTAATTAGATTTGCAACAAACCGAAAAATATACGGAAGAGAAAAACTAAAAACATAGTAAAAATATAAGATAGCGTTAGCTATTTAATTCTTGTTTGAGAAAATTCGCCAAATTTTAAACACCACAAGATTAAATGGACTACCGCTCACGTTATGGCGTGGGCTTAGTTTATTTGTGGTGTGGGTGTTTGGCGATACCTCTCAAACAGTAGGCTACAGTACCCACGCTATTTTATTTCATATCATTTAAATAATCGCTTTGTTGGGACTGAAAAGCAAAAGGTAAATTCAGTTACATGAAAAAAGGATTAAAGTATTTTGCAGGTGTATTATTAATTATCGGAGCTTTAGCAAACGTAAATAATGAACGAGTTCTTTCAGCTCTAGCAATTGGACTATTAGGATTAATCATATTACCCCCAATATCTAATTCTATAAAGGATATGTTTTCTAAATGGAATAATAAGTGGATTCGTTATTCCTCATATTTCCTATTGTTTATTGTGTTTATGTCTTCTGATTCAAAAGAAGAAAGTCCATCTGTAATTTCTCCAAAACCTATTGTAATCAATTACATTAAAAATAACCCTCAGGATGCTCACATGAAAAACATTGCTTATTTGGTTGAGATGGGTGAGTTATTCGGAACCTATAACGCTTCATTAAAATATCCAGAACAAAGTAATAGAGTTTATGAGCAAAAAGATGCAGGTGAAGACTTTAGAAGATTTATGTTTAGACCTGATATTGATTTTAAAAAAGCTAAAGAATACTTAAACCCAGACAAAGAATATGGGTTTATTAAAGATTATCAGGTTGTTTTTGAGGTAGACAGCAATGGGAATATTTTTAATATGAAATCAGCAATTAAATATGATGATACACCTTTTGTGGGGTATTCAAAGAATGATGTACCTGATTTAAGAGATTATATCAATACTGAAATAGTTGATGCTAGATTAGCTGAAAAGCAACAACAAGATAAGGCTTATGAAGAGAAAAAGCAGATGAATAAAGTTATGGGAAATGCTGATTTTTGGAATTTATATGATCCAATGGTTAAAACGAGAATCTATAAATTCATTGTAGATAAAAACTGTAAGAAACTCCAAATAGAATTTAATACAGCTGACGATATGAGGAAAAGAAAACATAAAAGTAGTATGAGTGCATCTAAAGAGGTTGATTTAATGGATTTCCTTAATAATAAGATGAGTGATATTGGGTGTTATTAGATTTTTAATATAATAAACCTTTGGAATTATTAATTCCAAAGGTTTTGGTCAAATATTTTTTCATTTGGTTCTACTCTAAACTGTGTGGGTTGTTCTTTTTGTAAAAATGTTTAATTACCATAATACACTTTTCAAAACAATAGCCTTAGGTTATGTAACCACAGACAATATTATTAATAATCCAATATGGAATATTAATCTGGCTTACTATTCTCAATAACTAAAACCCACACAAATCGTGGTAGTACCTTTCATTTTATAATAGTTTAATAAATATTATAACAAAAGCTCTCTTTTAAATAGAACTTTGCTATATATTTATACTTTAGAAGAAATATATAAAATGATGGGTATTATTGCATCGATTTCCTTAGGAATCATTACTAATTTAATATATGATACTGGTAAATATGGTATCAAAGAACTAACATCTGATAATAGAAGTGATTATGAAAAAGAGCTTTCGTCAATTATTCAAAGTGTAATTGATGAGCATAAAGAAGAGTTTGATACAGAGGATAAACCTGATGGCAAGTTTTCTTTTGTGAAATCTCAAAAAATATTGAAAATTTTATTGAACTTTCATATTAATGGTGACCTTTCAGAAGAGAAAATTGTTGAAGCTTTCAATGGTGAGTCAATGGTTTATTCTCCTAGTAATAAGGAAATAGGATTCTTTTTATTAAGATTTAGAAAAAAAATAGATTCATCGGAAAAATTTAAAAAACTGTATTACAATGAAAATTATAAAAAAGAAATTTTCAAAATTAGTAATGCAATAGATGAGTTAAAAGAAAATAATTTTAAAAGTGTAACAGAATCAATTAGGAAAGTTTTACACTCAGAATATAAAAGTAGTATTGAAGATATACAAAGTTGTATTGATGATTATAAAATGCGAACTGCTTTAAATCTCATTCAAACATTAAGACAGAGAATCGAACGAGCATCTTTACTAGATATTTTTTTTAAGAGTAAGCTCTTATTTCTTGAAGCTATTTGTGAGAGAGAGCTTCAATCGAAGAGTAATCGAGATTATTCATTGAAAATAATAAAAGCTTATAATCTTGATAAAGATGACATTACCTTACAACTTAATGCTTGTCTATCATTTTTTAATGTTAATGATAATGATGAAGCATTGTTTTTGGCAAATCAAATAATTGAAAAAGATAAATATCAACACATTCCGTGGTTGATAAAAGTTTTTGTAGCTTCAAATTCTATTGAAGAATTCGAGTGTATACCCACTTTATTAAAAAGCGATGAGCTATTTATTAATTCATTGTTTTTCAACTCTATTATTCTCCAAAACGACATATTGTATGGAGCCTTACTATCAAAAGGATTTAAAGTTAACTATGAATTCGAGATAAAGGCAAAATTAACACTAAAAGATAAATCAAGACTATTTATTAATATTCATCTATTGATTGATATTATAATGAGTTTTAAGGTGTTAGATTTGAAAGGGGCATTATATCTTAAGAATTTTGAAAATGAAATTGATATTCTTTTTAAAAACTTAGAATATTACATAAAAAAGTTAAAAGGAACGGAAATTGAAGAAACTATTAATTTGGAGAAGTATTATTACAACTTTATAAAATTTCTATATATAAATAATGATCAAAATTTTTCTGATCTTTCAAATTCATTTTCTTTAATAGATAATTCATGGACAGTAACGTTTACTTTTTATCAGGCATTACAAGCTTTAGATAAGATTGAAGAATCAAATGAACTATTAGATAACTATAAGAATAACACTAACAATATAATTTATAAAGAATGGTTTATTATTAAGGCTATTAATTTAAATCAACTAAAAAGAAAAAAAGAATTAAAAGATCTGTATATAAATTATTTGGATATCATTGAAATAATAAATGAAAACAATTTAATGAATGTTATAAATATGTTTGCGGATTGTTTGGTAGGGAATGAATTTATAGATAATCAAGAAAGTCTATTACAGCTAACATTGAATAAAAAAACAGAAAACGAAACAATAAAACGAATTCTTAAAGTTTATATACGAACACATTTATTAAAAGAGAAAAATGAACAATTAATTAAAGAAGCTTTAACTTTAATACATTATCAGCCAGAAAAAGAGGGGCAAATATATTGTATAGCCGAATCATTAATTGCTCTAGAGTTATTAATTGAAGCTAGGAATTTTCTAAAGGATAAAATAAATATAAATACAGAAAATCAACTACTTAGGTTTTATATCGAATTACTTAATGAAATTGTTAGAGATAAAAATATTCATGAAAACGATATACATAATGAGTTGTTAGATTTATTGAAAAAGTGGAGGTTGTTTCAAGGTTCAAAGGATTATAAACTATTATGTTATGAGTTCGAATTATTGAATATTATAAATGATGATTCTATGCTTGAAGTAGGTGAATCTCTAATTATAAATTTCCCTGAAATAGAATGGAGTCATTATATATATGTTTATTCCCTTAAGCAATTATATGGACAGGATTTTGATTTAATTCATGAGGTCAAAGAAGATTATGAGAACGAGAAAATTGGGCTTCAAATTTTCACTATATTAAAAGATAATTCAGATTATAAAGCACTAGCGTTTAAGATAATTTTTAATCTATCTAAAAAAGACAACAATAAGGATTCAAGGACTATTTACTTTACAAATAGTATGTTATTTAGTGGTGAATTTTTTCAAAGATATTCGGAAGTTCAGGAAAATAAATATGTTCTTTTTGAACAAGATGGTCAACAAACGAGAAGGAAAGTTAGTAGTAATGATTCTTTATTAGGTAAAGAAATAGGAAGCGAGTTTAAAGTACAAAATTCTTTAGGAAAAGAATTGTTTATTAAGGTTTTAGAGGTGTATGGTGAAGAGCTAAATCTATTTTATGAGATATTAAACGAATCCGAAGATCAAACTAGTGGATTAGGTTTGATATCTATGTATTTCCCTACAGAATCTCTTGAGAAAATGAATGAGTTTCTGATTGAAAACTTTGGAAAACTTGGAACTCAACAAAAGGAATTTTCAGAAGAAAGAATAAGGGAATACTTGAATTTTGAAACAGGATTTTTAGAGATTACAAGATCTATTTTCAAAGAAAACTTTATCGATTCATATTACTCTTTAACCTCTTCAGAAAAGTTTACAATACTACCATCCTGCTTAATTTCACCTAAAGTTGATACGGACAATCCTAAATTTGTACTTGATAAATCTTCATTAATGTTGTTTTTTGAATTAACTAAAGAGGCAAGTTTTAGTTTTTCTCAAAAATTCTATATTTCAAAATTGATTACTAAGAGAATTCAGGCAAGAATAATTGCTCTTAAAAGTAATACCCAACCTAAATTGTCAACTATTATAACCAATGATGAAGTTGATGTAATTAGATATGCTGATAATTATAATGAGCAAAAAATTGAGGTATATTCCAATATCTTAAAATGGATTAATGAGAATTGTGAAGAAGTAGTTGTTGAGGAAAAAATAGATGTAGTTTTAAAATTTGATGATCATCATGTAAATGATGATTATTTTCAATGTTTGATTGAAACAGTCATGCTTGCTAATAGAGACAATCATTTTTTAATAACTGATGATATTTTCATGTATAGATTTATGAAGAATATTCGTCCTTATATCTTAAACTCGGAACATTTTATTGAAAAATACTATTCTTCATATATTGATAATGATTTTTATAAATTTTTAATGGACAGAAACTACATGGGGATTAAAATATCAAAAGATGTGTTAACAAATGAGTTTTTAAATAAACTACTGGGAAATAGTAATTATTATTCCTTAGTCTTAGAAAATTTATCCTATAAATTAGATAATAGACTTGAAAAAAACACTTTAATTTCAGAAGTCATAAGGGAAATTTATTTAATGCAAGGTATTTCATTGGAGAATCAAGCAATTTATTCATTTGAAATATTATCACAAGCTTTAATTGGTGCACCTAAAGAGTATAGAAAAGATATGTATAAAAAGTTGGATATGAAATTCAAATTATTAGGATCTAAATATAAAGAAATATTAAACCTATGTGGTTTAATTGAAAGACAATTGGCGAAAGCTAATTAAGTATAATAGGATGTTCTACTAATTAATCAATTTAAAAATATGTTATTAAAAGGATTTAGTATTCCAGAAAACAGTCATCAATATTTATTTGGAGAAGGTCATAATGAATTCTACATTGATCTTGGTATTCAAGAGCAAATGAATTTTTGTCATGAGCAAATTGCAAACCAAAATAATAGTTTCATCCAATATCATATTCATGAAAAAGAAGCTTCTTTACATAATAATATTTGGAATAGGAATATAAAATCGGTAACTGCAATAGTTGGTGAAAATGGTGTAGGAAAATCTACAATTCTAGAGGGTATTTTTAAAAGTAAGTTTTTGTCAGAACCTGATCCGTTAAATAATGATTTATCAGAAGGAAAAAGAGTTTATATTTTTTACACACCACATTTTTCGGTTCCAAGAGGAAGTATTGAATTTAAGAATCGATTTTATATATCAAAATATTTTCAAATAATTGATGATTTAAAAGATACTAATAGTATAGATTTTTCTAAATCTATAGAAATGCATCAATCTTTTAATATTCAAAGAATTATAGATGTTATTGAGCTAAATTTTCTAGAAGATATTGATTTACCTATTTTTGATAAGGTACTAATAGATATAGAAAGTCATAGTGTAACAAATCATAACACCAGTTACGAGTTTAGAGACTTTTTTTCCAATTCACATGATATTTATTCAAAAGAGTACAATCACTTTCCTTTTTTGACAGAAGACTATGAAGGAGATTATGAAAATCATGATGATTTTAATCTAAGATTATTGAAGTACAAACACAGGCTTAAATTAAATTTCATAATAGGAATCATTGAAAAGATTCATCAAATTATGGAAAGATCAGGGAATAAATATTTGTTTGAAGGAAAATACAAAGAAGTGGAAAATTTAGGAGGAATTAATCTACTTGAATATTTTAAACAGTTTATAAATAAAGCCAATTTTAATGATGGTAATAATTTGATTTTACCAAAACTTGAGATTCTTAATTTATTGAATTTTGGTATAGATATTATTGCAAAATTAGAATCAATAAAGAGTAGTACAACTCAGTTCGAAATTTCTTTTTCTCAGACACATCAGTTTATACAATTATACCATAAATTCTTAAAAAGTTTTGGTAGAATATTTACTTATAATAGTTCTCCTTTATTAACATTTAATTCGCCTATAAAATTGAGTACTGGAGAGTTGTCAATGTTTGAAATGTTTGCTAGTTTATTGAATTTACAAAAAAGAATCGAAGCTGATAATTTTGAAAATTATGTTATTCTTCTTGATGAGGCTGATTTAGGTTTTCATCCTCAATGGAAAAAGAAATTTATTTATTTGATTAATAAGTATTTTCCGAAAATATTTAGTGGTAAAAAAATACAAATCATATTTACAACCCATGACCCACTGACCCTTTCTGATATTCCAAAGCAAAATATAATTTATCTTGAAAAGGATTATAGTATAGGTTTAACTAAAATACTTTCCGAAGAAGAAAAAGCTTATATGAAATCATTCGGAGCAAATATTCATGATTTGTTATCTGACAGTTTTTTTATTGACGATGGTTTAATGGGGGAATTTGCAAAGTCCAAGATTGATGAAGTAATTAAATGGATAAATGATAATAAAGATGTCTCTAAAAGAAGTATAGATTTTGATAAAGAATTAAAAGAAAAGCAAATCATAATAAAAATAATAGACGAACCTATTATTCGTAATAAACTTGCTGAAATGATAACTCGATTGCGTAACGATAATACTTTTGAAAAAGATATTCTTCAAAAACAAATTGATGATTTAATAGCAAAAAGAGATAAACTATGATTTATATAAATCCATTAAATCGATGTAACAAAATTGCTTTTGAAATTCATAAGGATAATCTTTCAGATTTTGTAAAAAATAAAGTTAAAGATTTAGGTGAAAATTGTGAAATTAAGAATGAGGTAAAGAGATTATTAACACCAGATAGAATCAGCTTATTAATTAGCAGTCAACCAAATGATTTATTACTTCAAAATGAAAAGTTTTATGAGGATATTGTAGGTTACGACATCAACGGATATAACCAATATAAAGAAAATTTAAAAATTAAAAAAAACGATGAATTATCATCTGAATTAATAAGTAATCGGGAAACCTATAAAAAACTTCATCAAATTTTGAATGAAGTTTTTAACTATAATTCATTTGTGATGAAAAAGGGGCAAAATTCTTATGATGGTTATCAATTGGCAAAAAACTTAGGTGTCCAGACTTGTGTTTACTGTAATAGATTATACACTAAAACTGTTATTAAGGATTTCATATTAAAAAAGAAGAACAAAATTACTAGACCAGAGTTTGACCATTGGTTTCCGAAAAGTAAATATCCATTATTAGCTCTGTCTTTTTATAATCTGATACCTAGTTGTCATATTTGTAATAGTAATTTAAAAGGTGATGATGATATGAGCCTAGATGATTACCTTCATCCTTATTTGGATAAGGAAAGTTTTGATAAAATCAAATTTAGTTATGTATATAAGAATAGCATCGGAGAAAGAACATTTGAAATACAGCCAAATATACTTGATAATGAAAATAAAAAAATCATTAAGACTATTGAATCATTTAAGCTAAAAGAGGTTTATGAAGCACATTTAGATGAGTTAAATGATTTAGTCGCTTTGAGAGATAAGTATTCAGATCGATATTTAGATAATTTACAAAGTATTCTAACAAACTCAAGTAATGTCTCTAAAAACGAGATTTACAGAATGGCTTTTGGAGTGTATTCTGAAGAAGGTGATTTTCACAGAAGACCATTAAGTAAAATGAAGAAAGATATATTAACAGAATTAGGAGTTATTAAAGAAGATGACTATAAGTCTTATGATTAATTATTTATGAGTAAAGTATTATTTCAACTTTGAAGCCATGAAAAAATCAACTCAAAAGATACAGAATTATAAATGTTTTAAAAATCAATTAAAAACAATAGAAGATTTAAATAATTTAAATTCTCAGAAAATTATACTTGAAGGGATTGGGAAAACTGATTCTTATGCCTTTTTGTCAAGAGGAGAAGGTAAATTTGATCTAAAAATTGAATCGTACATATGGAATCAAGAGGATAATGAATCTAATATTGATTTTGAACTTTTTGGAAATTTGTATGAGTCAAAAAGGTTTGGGAACATTAATAGAAAAAATAGTATTTCTGTTTCAAAAGCTCCTTCTTTTGAAACAAATATTGAATTAGATACTTTTTTTTCTAAATCTTTCGAAATGAAAAGTATTTATAAGATGTTTTTTCAAGTAGAATTATCTAAAATAAGGAGTTTTCATACAGAATTTGAAACAGTCCATTATCAAACTGATGAAACCGAATATTTTTATGATTGCATTCGTATTAAAATTGATGGCAATATCTATGATGTAACACAATATAAACATAAGAATAAAGGGTATTTTATATTCGAAAATTTTCATCATCAAGATTTCGAAGAATTTAATGAATTGTGCTTTTCAATACAACAAGCTATAGGTTTTATCAGTAAATTAATGGTAGGTAATGAGAAATTTATTTTTGACGAAGAAGGATGTTTGTATTATACGAATTTTATCAGACCCGAATTAAAGGGAATGTATAGCCCCATAACTACAAATCCTTATTCAAATCTTAATATTGAAAGGGAAATTGCTAAACAATTTCATCCATTATTGACAAGAATATCTTTAAGTACTTTATCTAAATTAGTACATAAAATACATTATGAACCTGAATTTTCAATTGCTATTCTAATATTATTAGAATCAACTTCAATTAGGTCTTTATTGATTATACCTAGTGCTTTTTCAGGAATAATTGAACTATTATCAAAACATCTATTAAACTCTGAAAGTGGACTTGAATATCCAATAAATGACGGTAATTTGAAAGAAAAAGTGATAGAAGAACTACATAAAGTGATTGATGATAATTGTGCAGATTTGTCAAGTGAATATAAATTAAAGTTAAAAAGAAGACTTAATGAAGTAAACAGACCAATCAACCGACAGCGTTTAACTAATAATGAAAAATTAACTCGTCCCTTTGAGTTATTAGGAATAAATCTAACATTGAGGGATATAGACGTCATAGAGCATCGAAATGATTTATTTCATGGGAATATTTTAATGACGAATAGTGAGAGTATATCCGATGACAGAATAAATGATTACATGGGATATGTTTCTGCACGCTTGTTTGTTTTAATAAGTAAACTTATTTTGAAATGCATTGGGTATGAAGGGTATGTTTATAATCATGCAAAATATTATGATAAATTATATAACAATCAATCTGAAGAGGAATGGTTTGAATTGATTTAATTTCTACAGATAAAATAGAAAGTATAGATTTATTTAGTTTTATTTCAAAAAATAATTTCAAAAAATAATTTCAAAAAATTAAATTTGTAAAAAAATAAAGAGAGTAAATACTGTTAGATACCTACGTTTATAGATTATTTATTTTTATATCATGATATAAAAATAAATATATATAGTATAAGAAATAAGTTATACGAAGAAGGGAATACAACCATCAAAGTCTTTGTGCAAAAGATTTGATGTTATGTGGCAGCATATTAATGATACCCGAGCGAAACAACTTAGGATCATTGCTGTAATAGTTTCCGTTAAAGAGTGTTTATTGCTAGAAGTTTTCATCATTGAGAGTTTCTTTAAGATCAGTTTAATAATTGAATTGGTCAATACAAATATAATACTATTTATACCTGAAAGAAAGTAGTGTAACCTGCGAGTTACGAGTTAAATAAGTTAATTTTTTTCTTGTTTAATATTAGCATGTAGTATCTGAACTTGCTATGATATTATGTATTTACTCTCTTTTTATATTCTAAATTATGAAAGATTTTCCCGAATGGTTTAAAATAAAAAGATATCCCCACATTGGATTCCCAATAACAGGTCTACATTTTAATAGGGTATCTGATTATATCTATGAAAAAGACAATATAGAGAAGCATAATTTTTCTCCATTACTATATAGAAGAGTATCACAAAGGAAATTTCGGAAAAAAGAAAATAACCCCAAGGAAAGGGAAAAGAAAAAATTGAAAATAAGGCATTTGTATTTTGCCTCACATATTGATGCCCATATATACAGTTATTATAATCAAATCTTAATTGATAAATATGAGAATTTTCTTCAAGGTAGATTATTTGATAGGTCTGTAGTCGCTTATAGAAAGATACCCATTGAAGTTGGTAAAAAACCTAATTGTTCGAATATTGATTTTGCTAAACAAGCTTTTGAATTTGTTCATAAAAACACAGCTGAAAATCTATCCGTAATAGTTTCAGATATTACAGGTTTTTTTGACAATCTAGATCATAAGATATTAAAAAAGAATTGGAGTAAAATTATTGATGAAAGAAGTTTACCAAATGATCACTATAATATATTTAAGTCTCTTACTAAGTTAAGATACGTACATGAAAAAAAATTGTTTGAGGCTCTTGGGAATAATGTTTATGTGAAAAGAGGAAGACCTCATAAACCTTTCAATCCAATAAATCCTATATATTTAAAAAAGAAAGTATCCAATATTAAATACTTTAAAGAAAAAGATGTTGTTGCTTTTTGTACCAAAGAAGAATTTTATAACAAGTTTAAACAACTAATAGTCACAAACAAAAAAGTAAAGGGCATACCACAAGGAACTCCAATTAGCGCTACTCTTGCCAATATATATATGATCGATTTTGATAATAAATTATCTAAATTCATTGATAATTTAAATGGCTTTTATCAACGATATAGTGATGATATTATTCTTATTTGTGATTCAAAACATGAAGAAAGAATACTTGAATATATGCTTAATTTAATTAAAGAAGAAGTGAAATTAGAAATTCACTTGAAAAAAACTAAATTATATCGATTCATAAGAGTGAATGGTACTTTCGACTGTTTTTTGGTTGATAAAAACAATAAAGCGGTAAAAAATTCTTTGGAATACTTAGGTTTTAAATACAATGGTAAAAAAGTATTAATTAAAGAATCTGGAATAGCTAAATATTATAGAAGTATGAAAAGGTCGATTAGAAGAAGAGCTTTTTATGCGAAATTTAGTAATAATAGAGATAAAAATATATTTAAATCAAGTCTTTATAAAAGGTTTACATATAAAGGGGCAAAAAGAAAACGTTTTACATATAAACCAAAATTTAATAATCCTAAAGAATATATTAAAACTGATATACCATATTGGGGTAATTATTTAAGCTATGTCTATTTATCTAACAAAAAATTTAGGTCTCTAAATATGAATGATAGTATAAAAAGGCAAAGCCGAAAATTTTGGAATAAATATCATAATGAATTAAGGGTGAGGGAGAAAGAGGTTTTTAAGTGTCATAAAACTAAAAGTTTAATAATAAAGAAATCTCAAAACAATAGTACTGAAAATTAAAGTAGATCATAAGAAAGATATTATATGAAGAGAAGTGATTGGAAGAATATAATCATTGGGGTGTTAATAATATTATTGGTTATTTTATTATTTATATTCACTTTAGGGCAAGCTGATCTTACAACAAAAGATAGTGAGTTAGAAGATAAGGAAGATTTAAAGCGAAAACATGCTGTTTCAAACTTACAGTACAGGCATCAAAAACTTAAAGTGATAGTAGAGAAAAAAGAAGGACTTTGGAAAAAATTGCGAAGAATATTTAGCATTATATATTTCGGAGTTAGGCTTTCTTTATCTGCTATTTATATAGGATTTAATGTGATTTTATATTATGAATTCAACATTACAAAGCTTAGTGAATTGTTAAATTGGAATCAACTTGCTTTATTAGTAATATCTTTAGTTTCTTTTATGATTTTTGGAACAATAGCAAATGTAAAAGAGTTTATTTCAAAAATAAAATATTGGTTAGAATTAAAGATATTCAGTAAATATGTTGATATTAATCAGCAAATAACGAAACATGAAAATGAAATGTTAGCTATTAATGATGAAATATCAAAAGCTGAAAATGCTCTGATGTTGAAAACTAATTCAAATCTGGATAATAATGATAACTTAATGAGTTAATAATTTATGTTTCAAAAACTATACAACCTCTACAAAAGTAGTAGCAAGAATACACCATTGGAAGATTTTAATACCGAGGCTTTTGTAGCTATTTTAAAATATCATCCTGATATATTCGATAAGTTTTTAAAATACATTGGTTTAAGTGGAGGAAATTACACTGTAGAAACTCAAGTATGGTATAAATTAGACGAAAATACAGCTTGTAAGCCAGATATTGTGATACAAAATAATAGATGTATTTGTTTTATTGAATCAAAGATTCACTCTAACGAAGGAGAAGGACAATTGGATAATTATAATCAAGTACTAAATAAGGAACCTTTTTCTGAGAAACATTTAATTTATTGTACAAAGAAACACGACCCAAAATCTATTGAGGAGAATAACTTTAGACAATATAGATGGTTTCATTTTGCTCAAGTATTGATACCATTTAGACAATCATATGAACTTGTAAATGATTATATAAATTTTTTAGAACAGCATAATATGACTTTTGATTCATCTATTTTCACAGATATTTCTACCACTCAAGTAAACTTATTACGAACATTAAAATTTGAAGAATACTATATTCAGTTAATTGTTGAAAAATTCAAAGAAATATTTCCGAATGTTGATCTTGATAAGATGACAGAAAAAGATATTAAGGATCAATTGTATCTTAATAATAGACAAGTTGCATATTCAAGCAGTATTTTAAATGATTCACATTGGTCTGAGTTATTATTCGGTATCAATCACTGTAATTCGGAATTTGTTTGTCAAATTTATTTAGATAAGAATGTTAAAGAATTTGTAAAAATAAAATCACATATTTTGAGATCTTTTGAAGATAAAATTAAATCTCAAGATTATGAAAAAGGAACTAGTTTTGCTTTTTCTAAAAGTGTACTTTCTTTTCAGGGAGAAAACGAAGAAGAAGATATCTTAAAATGGTTTGGGGAATGTTTTGAATCTTTTATAATTGTAATTGAAAAATCACCAAATTTTGATTGGAATCCAAATTTATTGAAACAGTCTAATTAATGTTAATTTTCCTTTCATATTCCTTTGTTTTATTAATTTTTGTACCGTATTTGTACTTCGAGTATTCGTGCATTTATTTAAATTGCTGATAATAAGCTGCATATGTAATTGCTTTATTTTCTGTATAGGGAAATGATAATATTTGGAATTGTTGTAGTGTTCTATGTTCGGATATAAAGATTTGAATGATGTATCTGATTTGGAATTTCAATACTCCCCATTTAATAGACCACACCTTATTTGGGTGTATAATCATTTTTTGGTAAGGCTAAGGAATTCGATATAATATTTTATCGTATCTATTGATAATCATGTGTTTATCTTTTAGAGTGACTGGTTTGTTTTTTTTTGGGAAGATAATCATCAGACAGGACAATGGTTAATAGCAATCAACAATTTCAGAAAATAGAAAATCTATTCATCATCAGTAATGAGCAACAAATTGATCACAGATATTGCGGTATAATTGTGTTTTTTTTGGAAATAAAACAAAAGCAATTAAAGGAATTGAGGTATATTTGGTTTAATATGAAAATTACTTGAAATAAAGCAGTACATGAACGATATCGCTCAAATAATAAAGGTCTTAAAAGAATTTAGAGATGAAAGAGATTGGGAACAGTTTCATAATCCAAAGGACTTAGCAATTGCTTTGAATATAGAAAGCAGTGAATTACTAGAAGAATTTTTGTGGAAATCTCATGATGAGGTTCAAAGAGAAAAGGTTGAGGAAGAATTAGCAGATGTTTTTTCTTATGCATTTTTGCTTGCCGATAAATATCAGATAGATGTGAAAGAAATTATTTTTTCAAAGATTGAAAAAAACGCACAAAAGTACCCTGTTGAAAAGTCAAAGGGGAATGCAAAAAAATATGATGAGCTGTAGATGGGAGAATATTCAATTCAGGTAAATCAGTTTGATTTTAATGAACAATTAGATCTATCCTTAGAAGCAAATTTTTTTATCAACAACTTTTGGCCACTCGTGTATATTATTAGCGATGGAAGAACAAATATTGCTTATATTGGAGAAACAGCCGATGCTTATAATCGGATGCAAGCTCATTTGAAAAATGATAAAAAAAGTAGACTGACATCCGTTTTAATGATCACTTGCGATCGGTTTAACAAATCAGCTACGCTGGATATAGAATCTAGCTTGATAAAATATATGTCTGCTGATAAGGTTTTTAAGCTCCTAAATAGCAATATTGGATTATCGGGGCATAATTATTACCAAAAAGAAGAGGTTTATCGGGTTATATTCACACAGGTATGGGATCAGCTTAGAAGACTGGGGATTACAAAGCATTCAATAGAGCATTTAGATAACTCAGATTTGTTTAAATACTCTCCTTATAAAACCCTGAGCAATGAGCAATATGAGGGACTGAAAAGGATTTTAGAAAACCTTTTAAATAAAGACAGTGGGAGTATTATTGCACAAGGTGGAGCAGGAACAGGAAAAACTATTTTGGCAATTTTCTTATTCAAACTTCTTTCCGACGATCTTCAGGATTTTAATTACGATGAACTAGGGAAACACGAACCTGAAATTTCTAGTTTGGTAAAGCAACTCAAAAATACCTATCCAAATCTAAAAATGGCTTTGGTAGTTCCAATGGCTTCATTTAGAAAAACCCTGAAAAAAGTATTTAAAAATATCACTGGACTAAATACAAAAATGGTAATTGGTCCTGCGGAGGTCAGTAAGTCTAAATACGATATTCTATTAGTTGATGAGGCACACAGACTTAGACAAAGAGTAAATTTGGGAGCCTATTATGGCTCATTTGATAAAGCAAGCCTTGCATTGGGATTTGATAAAATGAAGCATAATGAATTGGATTGGATACTTAAGCAATCAGAAAAATCAATTTTTTTCTATGATAGTGATCAGTCTATAAAGCCATCGGATATACCTCAAGCACATTTTGAACGTATCAAAAAGCAAGAAACCACCTCAGTACTTAGACTAAAATCTCAGTTTAGAGCAAAAGGAGGAAACGATTATGTACAGTTTCTAGACAATTTGCTTTATGAAAGAGGAGAAAATACTGAGAAATATTCTTCAAACAAATATGATTTGGTACTTTTTAACTCCATTGAGGATTTTAGATTTCAAATACAAGAAAGAGAAAAAGAACAGGGTTTATCAAGAATGATTGCAGGTTATTCTTGGAAATGGATTTCAAAAAAAGATAAAAGTTTATTTGATATTCAAATAGAAAATACCAATTTCCAATGGAATAGTGTGGCAAATGACTGGATCAATTCCAGCAATTCTTTCAATGAAGTAGGATGTATTCATACTACACAAGGATATGATTTGAATTTTGCCGCCATTATTTTTGGTAATGAAATCATTTATGATCCTATAGAGCAGAAAATAAAGATAGACGAAACCCAATATCATGATAGAAATGGGAAGCAAACAATTAAGAACCCAGAAGAGTTAAAGTCTTATATTTTAAATATCTATAAAACAATTATGTTACGTGGTATTCAGGGTACTTATGTGTATGTCTGCAATCCCGAACTCCGAGAGTATTTCGCAAAATACATCCATCAATATGAAAACAAAAAAGAACCCTTGAAACTTGATAATTACGAAGAAATAGTACCGTATGAGAATGCACTACCCGTTTTTGATTTAAAAGTTTCTGCGGGTGATTTTGGGTATTTTCAAGATCCAAGAGATATTTCTTGGATGAAAATTAAACCTCAAAACAGAATTAATGAAAATATGTTTATATGTCAGGTGATCGGTGAATCAATGAATAAAATTATCCCCAATGGCTCATACTGTATTTTCGAAAAATATTCTGGTGGTTCTAGAAATGGGCAAATTGTTTTGGTAGAAAAAACAGACCTGCATGATCAGGATTTTGGATCTTGTTATACCATCAAGGAGTACTATAGTAAAAAGGAAGTTAGTATAGATGGATGGAAGCATGAGTCTATTAAGTTAAAGCCAAGATCATTTGATGAGACTTACCAGGATATTGTTTTAGAGGAAGATGCCTTAATGAATTTAAAGGTTATTGGACAGTTTTTGAGGGTTGTAGAATAGTTTGCACTGAAAGTAGGTAAAAGCGAAGATGGTAAATATTTGACTTTAGAGAAGGGTGTTTATCTCTGTTTTGAAACGAATTATTTATATAAAAAATATTTGACGGTATTGTCTGTCAAAAAACTAAAAAAGATGAGTGAATTTTTATCAGGAAAGGCGTTAGAAGAGAAGCTGACAGATATTATTTGGAATGCAAAAAAGGAAATAGTTATAGTCTCACCGTTTATAAAATTGGATGATTATATAAAAGAAGTTTTTGAAAAAATAAAGACAAGACATGATATAAGAATACTACTGCTATTTGGGAAAAATGCGTCTAATAAGTCAAGGTCATTTCATCGCAAAGATTTTGAATTTTTTACTGAATTTAAAAATGTAGTGATTGCTTATCATGAGGATCTACATGCAAAGTGTTATTACAATGAATCTGAAGGAATAATAACTTCATTGAACCTGTATGATTATTCGATGATAAACAATATAGAGTATGGTGTTCATTTTTCGAAATCGATTATTGGAACAAATAAATTGTATTTCGATAATGAAGTATTCACCAATGATATTTTAAATAACAAAGCAGAATTAGTGTATGTTAAGGTTCCTATATATTCCTCGAAAATGCTTGGATTTAGAAAGGAATACCAAGATTCAAAAGTGGTTTATGATAATTCCAAATTATTTTTTGGTTTTTTTGATAGTTATGAAAAGGTTCATTTGAATGCTTTGGATTTAAATAAGGAATCATCATTTGAAGAAATATATACTGATAAACCTCATCGAAAGGAAAATAGGAATCAAAAGATGAAAATCAAAAAGCATAAAGGATATTGTATAAGGACAGGAGAGAAGATTGATTTTAATCCTAATCATCCAATGAGTTATGGTGCGTGGCAAATTTGGAATCAATTTGAGAATTATGATTATCCAGAAAGCTATTGTCATGAAACAGGTGAGCCTTCTTATGGAAAAACAACAATGAGAAACCCCATTTTAAAAAATAGCTTTTGAGTTCTTTTTTTTACGAGATACAATGACATTTATCATAGCTGTGATTCATTACATCAATTGAACAGTCAGTTTCATTTAAAGGAATTTTCAAATAACAGAACAACTTGCTAGAATTAAAGTTCTTTCTTTGGGTTGAGTCAATCCATTTAGAACTTCTTATAAAATGAAAATACCCGAAAAATTATTATTGTACACCATCCAACCCTTAGAATGGTATGAAAAGCTATTAAAAGAAGGAATAATCTATGGGGATTCTCAAGCAGAAGGGTATAATATGTTTGAATTTGATGAACCCTATACTTGGATGCGAAATCAGATGGTCCAAAGAGTTGGGGCTCCCAAAAAGGAGGGAGCCGTTCCTATTTGGGCATGGTATCATTATGACAATGCAAAGAAAACCAAACCAGACCTTCGTCATACAGGTCTTGTTGAAAAAGGAAAAAAGGGGATTAGGGTTGGTTTCTTAAAAAATAGGGAAGAGGTATTATTATCAGATTTTGAGCTTTGGCATATACCACTAAATAATGGAAATATTGCAGGATCGGAAGAAGAGGATAATGCTTTTGAAGAGTTTGCTAAAAAATTTGAGTATGTACTCTGGGATATGAAGACTTACCCCAAAGAACTGAAAACAGCTGTGGAAAAAACATGGGAAAGAATATTCGATATGGATTTCGATAATGAATATGCCACCAGACCTTTTGAAAAAAAGAGTATTCAAGCCACTTTTTGGTCCCTGTCTTTAGCAGAAATTGTGGAGGTGAAAGAATTTGTTGGGCGATGATTTTACGTTTGCTTTTCAATGATGAAATGACGACTTATCTCCCACAGAGTTTCTTGTTTTATATGGGGAGGACTACCAGTTGATCAAGGTGGAATATCCGCTCCTGAGGTGCTTTTGTTTATTCGTTAAAAGAATATACATTATTCTTGAAGTGGCTATCAATGAGATAGATGAGTGTTGGTGAGTGATAGTCTTTATAGAGTTAACCGACTGCTAGATATTGGTATGACAAGTGATAATAAGACTGATTACCTACGAAATTTACTCACTTATAGATATCATTCATTATTGAGTTTTAGTATGCAACGGTATAGTAGGTCTATAAGTAATTTTACACTATAAATACACTGTTTGTGATGTATTTTCTCAAAATGCTAAATTAGTTTCAAACTTCACGTAAACATCCAAATACTTCATAAAAAAAAAATACAAACCTATTCTAAATACGCTTAGCACCTATATTTGGTGAAACAACCAGAAATATAGTAGCCTTGAAGTCTCAAAAAGTAATATTATCCATAATAATTACACTCTTATATTGCTTGTACTCATATTCACAAGTGGGGATAGGTACAACAATTTTGCATCAGTCTGCACAGTTAGAACTAAAAAGTACCACGAAAGGCTTTTTGGTTCCAAGGATGACTACATTACAAAAACATAATATTCAAAACCCAGCCGAAGGATTAATGGTTTATTCCGTAAATTCTTGCGGGAATGGTGCAATGTCAATATATTCTAACAACTCATGGACAAATATACCTTCATGTTCAGATACTGATTTTGATGATGACGGTATTCCTGATTCTCTAGATATTGATGATGACAATGATGGAATATTAGATATCTTAGAAGTTTCTGCGGTAAAAGAGAATTTAATAAATCCAAATGGAGATTATAGTGATGGATGGAATGATAACAACCCAGATTCAGGAGTTTTAACTGGTTTAGCTTATAACACAACACCATCAGGGGTTACTGGGAGTATCAGTTACTCGCTTGTAAGAGGTTTTGAAGCTAATAGTGGAAATGTAGCGCGAATAAAAATGTTCAATTATGGTGCTGCAACCAATAGTAATACCTCACAAACGGGACATGGAGTTGTGGATATTAATATTCCTAGCCCAGGAGAAAGCTCTGATAACTTATCAACTGTATCAGCAAATCCGTTAATTTTATTGGATGTAGATGGAGATCTTGAGGCAGATTTAAATATAGAAACATCACAAGGAATAGTAACCGATATTAATAAAATTCAAGCAGCAATCACGAATAATTTAGGAAGTATTTCTGTGACAGATGCAGGAGCTGGTTTATTTAAAATTGTGATGACACCTATGCCAGATCCTTTAGACCCAAATACGGGTCCAGATATTCGAATTGACGTCATTGGAGAATCTGTTACACGATATAGATTGGAGTTTACTAGTTATAATAAAATTGATGTAATTAATTTCCCAGTTTCTAGAGATCTTCTTACAGATCTTGACCCCGATGGTGATGGCGTACCGAATCGTTTTGATCTAGATTCCGATAACGATGGATGTTCAGATGCTCGAGAATCAGGATCTACAACAGATGCTACAATAAACTTTAACTATTCAAATACTGATGTGGGAAGTAATGGGTTTTCTAATACTATTGAAACTTCCGATCTTCAATCTGCAGTAAATATTTCACTCATTGATACCACCAATGCTTACAATAGTGGTGTCGTTTGCCCTTAAATAATAGCATTTAATTTCAAAAGAATCATCAGTATAGATTTGTACATTCTTCTGAAGTCTATTAAATGTTTACTTATACCGTACTTACTATATGTTCATTTACTCACGCGTTCATAATTGAACTTTAGTGCTGTACGGTATTTTTTGCTAATAAAACAAAATATCTCAGCGTTCCATAGCTTCTTAAATAATGCTAGGTCCCCTTTCTAAGGGGATGAATATTTGACTAGTCATTAAACCCTCTTGAATTGTATTTCAAAATTTCAGAAGTAATATTTTCTTTAAGTGTTGTTTGAAGATAGAAAACATATAAATGCCTTTTAGAAATACGATTCTAAAGCATCACACTTCTAGTTTTTTTATTTTCTCTGTAAATGATTTTGAAAGGAGGATTGTGTGTTACGAATGAAACGAAGAATTTATTTGATCGCTATTGTTTTTAGCGATTTTCTTCTTTTTTGAAAACAAGAAACACGCTGTTATTGATTAAGTTTTTATCAAAAAAAAAAATGAATAAATAATACTTCACAAAAAGTAAAGACTCCTCAACAAACCGCATGGCACGTGCGGTTTCGAGATAATATACGACTATTTTTGATCTATATATAAACCAAGACTCAGAGAGAGAAAAGCTCATTTCGAGTAAATGTTATTAAACTTTTTATTTAAAAGCAGGAAGTAAACAGCACCAAACGAACAGCAGTTATTATGGGATCCAGATTTAGAATCTTATTGAGTATGAGCTATGCAAAAAAAACTACAATGTTAAAATATCTCACAGTAATAATTACCGGTTTACTAACCACCAATTTATTAGCCCAAAACACAATTGGACTAATAAGTTATGACAAAGAATTATCCTTTGAAGGTTATAATTTGATTTTCCCACATAATCAACAGACTGTTTTTTTATTGAACAACTGTGGAGAAGTTGTTCACAAGTGGGAAGACTTTATTTATAAGCCCGGAAACTCTGTATATCTCTTGGAGAACGGAGATTTAATTAGATGTGGAAGAAGTGCAAATTTAGGACCAGCAACAAATATATCAGCTGGTGGTGCTGGAGAAATGGTAGAGAGACGTAATTGGGATGGAGATCTCCTTTGGAGATACACTTATAAAAATTTTAATGTTAGGATGCATCATGATGTTGAGATATTACCTAATGGGAATATCCTAATTCTTGCTTGGGAGAAAAAGAATCTCTCAGAATGTATAGCGCATGGAAGAGATAGTAATACGCTTAGTGAAAATGAGCTTTGGCCAGATCATCTTATCGAAGTAGAACCCGTAGGTTTGGATAGTGCAAATATTGTATGGGAATGGCATGCCTGGGATCACCTTGTTCAAGAGCTGGATTCAACAAAGCTGAATTATGGGATCGTCTCTGAGCACCCAGAATTGATCGATATCAATTATGACAACAACAACCAAAAAGCTGACTGGATGCACTGCAATTCTATAGATTACAATGAGGAACTTGATCAAATACTGATTAGCGTTCCAACGTTCAATGAGATTTGGATCATTGATCACAGTACTACAACTGCTGAAGCTGCATCACATTCTGGTGGAAATAGTGGAAAAGGTGGTGATTTAATCTACCGTTGGGGAAATCCTTCAGCCTATCATCGCGGAGACTCAACAGATCAAAAACTATTTTTCCAACATGATGCACAATGGAATAAATCCTTTTTAACGGATACCAATAATTATTTCAATATGATTTCGGTTTACAACAACCGTGTAAATTATCAGTACTCCTCTGTAAATGTAATCAATCCTGTTTTTAATACTTCCACCCAATCTTATGAGTTAAATAACACCTTTGCACCCAATGATTTTGAATGGACTTATGTGCATCCAGATACTGCTAAAATGAAAAGCTTTGGACTCTCTAGTGTGCAGAAACTACCCAATAATAATACACTTATTTGTGTGGGAGTTAAAGGTTATTTATTTGAAATAACTCCGAATGAAGAAATTGTATGGGAATATATAAATCCATTTCATGAAGGTACTCCATCTTTCCAGGGGGCAATTCCTGGAACCATAGTTAACATATTTAATCTTAAAAGATACCCAACTACCTATTCAGCATTTGTAGGAAAAGATCTTTCTAAAAAGGGGTATATAGAATTGGGACCTAATGAAACTTTTTGCGAAACGATATCAGTTGATGAAGTATCCACAAAAGACTTTGTTCTATATCCTAACCCTACCTCCAATAACATAACCTTGGATTTTGATCAAAATGACACGTATCAGATAAGGATAATAGACGCTCAAGGCAGAATGCTAATTGAAAACCAACTACAAGGAAATCACATCAAAATTGATATCTCCGAGTTTAACGCAGGTATATATTTTGTAAAAATAAACGACTCTTTAACCAAGAAAATTTACGTAAAGAACTAAAAAAACAATCCGTATGAAATCAAACATAAAAATTACATTTTGTTTATTATTTATGCTAATGATAAATGAGGAAACCTATTCACAAATAGGTATAGGAACCATAACACCTCATGCTTCATCTATTCTAGATATAAGCTCTACTGATAAAGGTGTATTGATTCCACGAATTAATTCACACACCGATGTATCTAGTCCTGCTGAAGGGTTGATTATTTATGATTTATCTGATAATTGTGTCAATGTTTACAATAACTCATCTTGGATAAACTTGTGTAATACAGGATCAGGAGGCGGAAACTCAGGAGGCGGAAACTCGGGAGGCGGAGGAGTTTCTTTTTCACCTGAGCCTATTAGCCTATCCAAAGCAATCCTCAAGCCTTTATATGACTTAGGATCTAATTCTCATCCATCAAATAGATATGGAAGAGGGATAGATTACTCTGGAGATGGAACAACATTAGCTGTACTTTCTGGGAGAACTCAGTTTGCTGCTACAAATTATGGGGGAGGGGTACATATTTACACCAACAATAACGGATATTTCGTAGAAGATACATTAATCAATACTCATCCTGAAACCTACAGTAATATGCAAAGTGTTTATATGGAAAAAGGAGTAGCTATTTCAGAAAATGGAAATGTTTTGGCAATAGGTGTTGGAGTTGATGCAACCGGAGCCAACCCCAATTATAGTGCCGTTCAAATTTTTGAACGTACAGGAACCCTCTGGGAATATAAAAGTAGCCTGATAATAAGTTTTCAAAATTTTGGAGGCGGTCAAAAAACTCTTAGAATTTCTGACGATGGTAATAGAATTTTTGTAGGATCTCAAAGTTCTACTGAAAATAAGGTGTTAATTTACGATCGTAATGGAATAAATTGGGATCTTACTACTATACAGAATGATGAGAATATTACAGGTATCATTGAATCCAATAGAACTTTCGGATACGCTATAGGAATTACGAATGATGGTACCAAATTAGCCGTATTAGGAGTTGGTGGAGCTGCTAGCCCTGTTGAGAATAAACTAGGTAAAGTAGCTATTTATGAATTAAACACCGCTACAGGAAATTGGGATTATAAAGCTACGCTAGATGATGGAATCTCAACTCCAAATCAATTCCAATGGCGTACAGACCCCTTCTCAGTATCTTTCAGTGGAGATGGTTCCGTTCTGGCTGTTAGTTTTGTGGACTTTGATGGCTACTATGGTACCGGGCATATAGGTAGAGTTAGTATTTACAGAGAAAACGCTAGTAACCTCACCACTGGCTATGATTTAGAGCAAACGATTATAAGATCAGACATCTATACCGATCTTAGCATTCCTGAGGTTGTAGAAGATAGTCGTTTTGGAAGAGATGTTACACTTTCTAATGATGGAAGCACTCTATTTGTGGGATTAAGGCATAAAGATCCCGATGATCGTGGTTTGTACAACTGTGGTTCCATACTCAAATTTGATTATGATAATACTAATACCACTTGGAGCTTAAGTAAAACTCTAGAAGCAGTTAATAAAAATAAAAATAATGACTTTGGAGAAATAATTCGGATAGATCATAATAACAGTCATATTTTTACAACTGATATACAGGATATTTCTTATTATTTTAACGCAGCTTCTAGTTCTAATGAAAGATCTGGCGGTGTTCATCAATTCTAAGAAATAATCGGCATAATATTTCATGGTAAATTAACACCATTAATGGTATTACTTCCCCTTCACTTGTGGTTTTATTAGCATTTTTAATTATGAAGGGGAAGTTTAAAAGCTTTTGCTCTTAAAGAGAGTTTTTTACTCATATGAAATACTATCTTTTACTGAAATATAATATTTATAACAAAATGAATGATATAAAATATCAATACTTAATAAAAACCTTAAAATACTTCACAAAAAAGCAACAAAACTCTACTCTTATATAAAAAGAATATATGTTTGTATAAACCACACCAATAAGAAAACCGCAATGAAATCTACCATAATATCCTCAGCCATATCTTTATTTACGCACAAATGGGGAATGGGTCAACTACCATCTTAAAAAAGAGTTTCTAACAGAAGGTCGTCTATTACACATCTAAAACAAAATCAATAAACATATTACGTGTTTTTTTAGCTTAAAGTAGGTGGGAAAACATTTTTTTTTACCTATTCGGATTTAAAGCTAATGAACATCGATCGATCAGGTCTTGATAAAATCATCGGTTAAAATACGTATGTTTTATTAAAATATGGCTGTTATTTTATTGTGATTATTGTTTTGAAAGTAAGTGTATTAGGTTATATTTGTTTAAAGTGCTTAATAACTCGGTATTGATTAGTGAAGTTAAACGCATCAAAAAAAAACTAAAAAAAAAACAATCGTAAGAGCTAAAATTGACTGTGAAAAAGATACAAGTACATATTAAATTAAAATATTTCAGAAAACTATACAGGAGTCAGTGTTTTTTGTTTAAAAAAATAGATGCAAAAGTCTTTATATATTTTGGAATCTATCTACTTTTTTCTTTTTCTTCTTTTGGACAAGACAAGTGTAAGCATGGTTATTATTATCGGAATATAGAAAAACAGTTTCAGCAAATTTCTAATTTGCATATATATGGTGACACTGCTCAAAACCTTGTGAAAATAGATCGTCTAATACGAAAAGAAAAAAATGAAATTTTAAAAGATCATCTTTACCTTGCTAAAATGCTTATCATAAAAAATGATAGTATTAAACATCATTATCTCCATGATATTATTTTTAATAAACCCAATGTATTAAACGACTGTAAGCATGCAGATGTAATAGTAGAGAATTATTTATTGACCTCAAAGAAAAACAATATTTATCAAATAAAAATTGCTACTATCTATTACCTCAAGGAAATAAATAGAGGATTATCAGATGAATATATCTATGAGTCCTTAGGGAATTTATTCTACTATTTACAAGATTATGAATTGGCATTGAATTTTTTTAAACTGCAGCTAAAAATCAAAAAAGGTCAAAAAGCAATTGCGTCTTTACATAATAATATTGGTTTAGCTTATAAAGCTTTAGGGCATAAAGATGAGGCTTATGAGGCATTTCACAACGCATGGAGACTGTGGGGAAATAAAGATACAGCTCAAGCTGATTTAGCCTACTCTGCGTACTTCAAATTAGTAATTGAGTCGAATATGGAAGATATAAAGGAGGATAGATCAATTGAAAAACTAATAGAAATTACGAAAAAGAGAATACAAGTAGCTAAACTGTTTAATAGAGCCGTAGTATTTGAAAACTATATTCAACTTGCTTATCTATATTTAAGTATGGAAAATTATGAGGCTGCCAAAACAGCGCTAACTACTGCGGAGAAGGATTCATTGCTGGGTATTAGACCTTTGAGTGTGAAATCACAATTGCGTTACCATAGTGTAAAAGAACAATTATATATAAATAGTAATAATAGCAAAAAGGCACAATACCATAAGAAGGAACTCCATAAAGTCCGTAAATTAATCAACCAAAATAAAAAGAAAGCAAAGAAAGAAGCCTTGTTTTTAGACAAATTTTGGAACGCCCAATTATTAGTAGTAAAAGAGGAATCCTTAAATCATGAACAACGACTTAATAAGAGATTATATATCTTATCGGGTATACTTATTCTAGTTTCTATCTGGTTAGTTTATATGATTATCAATCAAAAAAAGATTCAGAGAAAATTAATCAAACAGTCTAGAACATTGAATATTGCTTTAGAGAATTCAAAGTTTTTAATGAATGAGGTATATCACCGAGTTAAGAACAATTTACAAATGGTAACCTCAATAGCGCAGATTGATTATTATAAAAATAAAGGAAATTTTGATTTCCAAAACTTCAATAGTAAAATATCAGCACTAACTATTGTTCATGAACAACTATATAAAGCAAATCAAATTAACGAGATAAACATTAAGGACTATTTACAACAATTGTTTTCCACTATTTCTAAATCTTATTCCGCTCATTTTGATTATCAGCTTGATATAGATGGGATATATTGTTCCTCTCAAAAGGCTATTCATTTAGGTCTTTTGATAAACGAACTCATTAGTAACTCTTTAAAACACGCTGACAGTGGAGAAAATACGAAGCTGATTTTAAACTTTTCGTTAAAACATGATATAGATGATATTTATACAATTGATTTTTACGATAGTGGAAAACCCTCTCAAAATGTCAATCACGTTGAAAAAAGTTTTGGTCAATCATTGATAAAGATGATCGTTCAAGAACTTGAAGGAGAAATTATACCAATCGCACAAGAACCTTTTAGGCTTAAAGCCAAACTAAAGAACTTAAATATATGGAGAAAAGTATATTAATTGTGGAAGATGAAAGCTTTATCGCTCTATCTATAAGGTTATTCCTAGAAAATAACAATTATATTGTTCTAGGGATCTGTAGTTCTGCTGAAGATGCTTGGGAAAAATGTAAAAATTTATCTCCGTCTATCGTACTTCTTGATATTGATCTGGAAGGAAGTAGAAATGGAATTTGGTTGGCAAAAAAAATTCGAAGTCTAGGTTTAGCAATTAAAATTGTCTTTTTGACGGGTAAAGATGACTCCCAAATATTATCTCGGGTCTATAAAACAAAACCTGAAATATTCTTAACAAAACCGTTTAATTTCAAAGCCTTATTGTTTAATCTTAATAACTTAATAACTAAGAGTATTGAGTTAAAGAAAGAGAAGACTATAATTATCCAAGAAGGAAAAAATTCTTATAGAATTAACTATGAGAACATACTTTATATTATGAGTGAAGGAAATTATCTCAATATTCTTTTAAAAGAAGATAAGATGATTGTGATTCGACTAAAAATATCTGAAATTATACCTATTTTACCACCTAATAAATTTATAAGAACTCACTTAAGATATATAGCAAATATCCAAGAAATACAGCGGATAAATCGAAATGAAATTGTTGTAAACAATCAAAAGCTTCCCGTTTCAAAACCATATCAAGCTGCTGTTTCTTCCCTTTTTGAGGGAAATGAGATGGAATAATTTTTCTGAATGTCTTAGAACTCTTTGGTCCCTGTCTTTAGCAGAAATTGTGGAGGTGAAAGAATTTGTTGGGCGATGATTTTTACTGAAGCCAATTAATTTACTTTATTACCACCTTGCCAATTCTCCAAAATACTTTTATATTCTTCAAACCGATGTACTCTTATTGGACGGATATAAGGTTCTGTTTTAAAGTAAAGAAGCAAACAAGGAGCAATTTTTTTGTATTGACCCACGTATTCAAACTTAATTAGTTCGTCAGCTTTTATTCTTTGTTTAATTCGGTTATGGTAAGGATACATATTTTAGTACAAAAATACGTATTATGACGCAAGATGTCGTTGCTATAAAATATCTTTGTAATACATCAAAAACGAATATCTTTATACTTTGAAATCATTTAGAAGATGAATACACTTTCATAGTTTAGAACATAAAACAAACCACCATGTCTCAAAATAATAATATCACTTGTCCAAATTGCCAAGAAGTTTTTAAGGTAGATGAATCTCTTTATCATGATATTACTAAACAAGTTCGGGATGAGCAGTTTGAAAAAGAAATAGCCGAGAAATTGACTCTTGCTAATAAGGATAAAGAAACTGCTTTGCAATTAAAAACATCGGAACTAAAGCAGGAGTTTCAACAAGAATTGGCAATAAAACAACAAGAAATAGAAGCCTTGAAAATCAAGAGTAAAGCTCAGTTGATGGATGAGGTTTCTAAGAAAAAAAGCTTGATTAGCGCATTAGAATCTAAGCTGGAACAGGCTGAAACACAGAAAAAGCTAGAGTTATCTCAGGTGGTAAATGAAGTGCAAGATAAAATTGTTAAAAAAGAGCACCTTATTCGTGATTTACAGTCAAAGCTAGACCAAGCTGAAAGTTATAAAAAATTAGAAATTACGAATGCTGTTACACTTGAAAAAGAAAAAATAGCAGAGAAAGAACTGAGGATAAAAGCACTGGAATCGGCATTGGAACAAGCGGAGACCCAAAAAAAATTGGAACTTACCACGGCAGTTAATCAAGTAGAAAAGGAGAAAGATCAGCTAGAGAATGCGCTTAAACATAAGGATGCTGAAAAAGAATTATTGGAACAAGCCTTAAAACAGCAACATTCTAATGAATTGATCGCCAAAAATGAAGTGATCAAATTAAGAGAAAATGAAATAGAGCGTCTTCAGGATTTCAAACAAAAGCTCTCTACAAAAATGCTTGGGGAAACCTTAGAACAACATTGTGAAATAGCATTTAATAAACTCCGATCTACGGCTTTTCAAAATGCCTATTTCGAAAAAGATAACGATGCTTCTGGAGGTACAAAAGGGGATTATATTTTCAGAGAAGAAGATGGGAACGGAAATGAAATTGTTTCCATCATGTTTGAGATGAAAAACGAAAATGACCAAACTGCTACCAAAAAGAAAAACGAAGACTTTTTTGCAAAACTCGATAAAGACCGTAAAGCAAAAGGTTGCGAATATGCCGTTTTGGTCTCTTTATTAGAAACAGAAAATGAGTTTTACAACACAGGAATTGTTGATGTTTCTCATAAATATGAAAAAATGTATGTGATACGTCCTCAGTTTTTTATCCAAATAATCAGTCTGCTAAAAAATTCGGGAATGAAGGCGTTGGCTTACAAACAGGAATTGAGTATGATGAGAAATCAGAATATAGATATTACAAATTTTGAGGCAAAAATGGAAGCCTTTAAAACAGGTTTTTCTACCAACTATGAAAGAGCCACAAGAAAATTTGCGACAGCCATTTCTGAAATAGATAAAACAATTTCTCACCTTCAAAAAACCAAAGATGCTTTATTGTCTTCAGATAGAAATCTCCGCTTAGCAAATGATAAGGCTCAAGGACTTACTATAAAAAAACTGACTTATAATAATCCCACAATGAAACAGAAATTTAAGGATTTAGAAGATTAATTTTTCGAAAATGATGTTCTCGATAAAATTTTCTTCCGTTTCTCTACAGAAAATTCACTCGAACTGACAAAAGTGATACAATTTCTTTTCCGATTCTCTCCAAAGAAATCACTTCCCGATGGGTCGGGACAGGCTGAACTGATTGAGATATAAAAATTGTATCGAGTATGTCAGTTCGAGTGGTTTTTGATGAAATGCAATGGAATCAAAAATTGTATCGAGTACAAAATCTGAGAATCAAGACTCGGTTCTCGATAAAAATTTTCTTCCGTTTCTCTACAGAAAATTCACTCGAACTGACAAAAGTGATACAATTTCTTTTCCGATTCTCTC